>RFJF01000624.1 GCA_003695455.1 Chloroflexota bacterium | reverse complement strand
GTATACATATGTGTCGGGTCACATAAAAGGTGCGGTGTGCTGGAACTGGCACATTGATTTTCAGGACCCCATCCGGCGTGACATCCCCGGCCCGCAGGCGTTTGAGCAACTGCTTGGCCGTTCCGGCATTGACAACGAGACCACCGTTATTCTCTACGGCGATAAAAACAACTGGTTTGCCGCCTACGCTTTTTGGCTGCTCAAATATTACGGGCACAAAGATGTTCGGCTGATGAACGGCGGGCGCAAAAAATGGATTGCCGAAGGCCGCCCGCTCACCACCGAATCGGTTCAGCCGGAGCCGGCCGTTTACCGCGTGCAAACCACCAACCCCGCCGTACGCGCCACCCGCCACCAGATTTTTCAGGGGTTGGATCAGCCCGATACCGTGTTCATTGACACCCGCGCCCCCAAAGAATTTTCCGGCGAAATGGTTGCCCCCGACGACCTGCCGCAAGAAGGCGCCATGCGCGGCGGTCACCTGCCGGGCGCGCTCAACATTACCTGGGGGCAGGCCGTGTTTGAAGACGGCACCTTTAAACCCGCCCGCGACCTGCGGCAAATTTACACCGCACACAATGTTACCCCCGATAAAAACGTCATTGTCTACTGCCGCATTGGCGAGCGTTCATCCCACAGTTGGTTTGTGCTGCACTACCTGCTGGGCTACCCGCAGGTCAGCAACTACGACGGCTCGTGGGCCGAGTGGGGCAACCTGATTGACGCGCCCATCGAAAGATGAACGGTGAGTTGTGAATCTCTCTGCCAATTTCCGGCCTGAACTGGAGCAAATCCGCACCTTCAGGCTGCTGGTCGGCTTTCGCTGGGTCAGCCTGCTGCTACCGGTGGTGGCGCTGGTTGCCGCACCGTCGGCGGCGGGCGCAATGGCGTTGGCCGCGGCCATTGCCACCACCCTCACCCTCACCCTGTCTGCCGGGCGGGTCAACCAACTTCTGCTGAACCGGCCCGCCCTGCTGGCGCTGGACCTGCTGCTGGTGGGCCTGCCGGTCTGGCTGACCGGCGTGGAACACAGCCCCTACTATTTGTACAGCCTGTCGCCCATTTTGGCCGCCGCCTTCTTTTTTGACATTCGCGGCGGGGTGCTGGCCGCCGCCGGATACACGTTCATTTTTGGCGCGGCGTTTGCCGTTCCCCGGCTGACCGGCGCGCCGCCCAACCTGCTCAGCGCCGCCGAACAGGCCGTCAGCTTTTTTTTGATTGGCGCAATCTTTGGCTACCCGGCCCGGTTACTGCGCCGGCTGAACACCGCTCACACCGACCTGTCCGCCAAAAACCGCGAACTCACCCGCCGCAACCGAGACTTGAATCTGGTGCGTGAACTGTCGTTGGTGATGCAATCATCGGCAGACCCGGCCGAATTGCAGGAATCGATTTTGCAGGGGCTAATTCAGCAGTTGGGCTACCGCCGGGCGGTCATCGGCCTGTATGATGAGGGGCTGGACGCGCTGAGTAGTTGGCTCACGCTGGAACCGGCAGACAGCGCCGGCCCCGGCCAAATGGCGCACACCGACCTCGTTTCGCTGGTGGGTGATTCCGGGCCGGTGGCCCGCTCTGTCAAAGGCAAGCTGGTGGTAGAAATTGTGGACGGCCAGCCGCCCACCGCCACCGAATGGGCCAACCGGCGGCTGGTCACCGGTGCGCACTACATCATTTTGCCACTGCGCCTGCGCCAGCACACCATCGGCGTGATGCTGATAGACGACCTGCCCCCCGGCGAGCGCCTGCCGCAGGCCGACCGGCTCTCGCTGGATAATCTGGCAACCCACGCCGGAGTGGCGCTGGGCAGTATGCGGCTGTGCATTGACCGCGCCCAGCAGGTTGCCATCTCCGAAGAACGCCACCGGATTGCCAGCGGCCTGCACGACAACGTGAGCCAGATTTTGTACGGGCTGGCCTACGGGCTGGATGCCTGCACCCAAATGCTGCCCGGCGAACATCCGGCCCGGCCTGTGTTGGGCCGCCTGCACGGCAGCGTCACCGACGCGCAGGCGCTCATCCGGCAGGCCATTTTCAGCATGCGCACCGAGGACATCACCTCCGATGCCTTTGTGGGCGGTCTGCACCGCAGTCTGCGCACCCTGTGCCCGGCGCAGCAGGATATGGCCCTGCGGATTGACCTGCCCGGCAATTTTGACCCGTGGCCGGCCGCCGTGCGCAACGGCCTGTTTCAGGTGGCGCAAGAGGCCGTAACCAACGCCGCCAAACATTCGGCGGCGCGGCAGGTGGTGGTCAAATTGATTCCGCAGGCCGGGCAGATTGAAATGCGCATCAGCGACAACGGCGACGGGTTTGATCCCGCCGCGGTGGACGGCTCGCGGCATTTGGGGCTGCACAGCATGCGGGAACGGGTCGAATCGCTGGGCGGCACGTTCGAAGTAACCAGCACCTTTGGCGAAGGCACGCTCATTACCGTGCGGATACCCAATCCGGCAGAAACCCAACCAGCGGCGCGCCCGGTTGCCGTGCCGGAAATGATTACAAAGTGAGGCTTGAATGACCAACTCTGAAAAACCCCTGTTTCACCTGCTCGGTACGCCGGTGATTGTTGAACCGGCGGCGGGGTTCACCGCCGCAGTCAGCGCCGTGCTGACGGCCCTGCTGGCCGGCGAACGCGGCCTGTCCAACCGGCTGGCGATGGGCGCGTTCGGCGCGCTCTGCTACCCCATCACCGATATCATCCACTACGCCGGGCACATTGTCAGTTCGCGGCAGGTGCAGGCCCCAATGGATGCCGTGCGCATCAGTGCGCCCATGCCAAGTTCGGTGTATCTGAACAACGATGTGCCGCCCGCCGCCCACATGGGCCGGGCCATTGGCGGCCCCATTGCCAGCACCACGGCGATGCTGGCCGCGCTGGCCCTGCGCCCGCTGACCGCTGCCGGGTCGGTGGCGCGGCGGCTGGTGACGGTGTTCGCCTTGTTTCAGGCAATCTTCGGGCTGGGCGCGCTGGCCCCCATGCCAATCATTGACGGCGGCACGCTGCTCAAATGGTCGCTGGTGGCGCGGGGCCGCACGGAAGCAGAAGCCGATTCGATAGTGCAGCAGGCGTTTTCCGCCTTTCTGGCTGTAGCCGGAGTCATCGGCGGGCTGTGGGCCATCCGCAAAATCAGCGCCAAATAGGACGGCACACGTGTCCGATACCATCAAAATTCTCATTGTTGATGACCACGCCATGGTGCGGCAGAGCCTGAGTCTGGCGCTCCAGATTCAGCCCGATTTTGACATTGTGGGCGAAGCCCGCAACGGCAGCGAGGGGGTGTTGCTGGCCCAACAGTTGCAGCCTCACGTTCTCCTGCTGGATTTGAGCATGCCCGATTTTGACGGAATCGAAGTGACTCGCCAGGTGCGCCAGGCTGCCCCGCACACCCGCATTTTGATTCTGTCCGGCATTCACGCCGACTCTCGCGTCTACGCCACGGTGCAGGCCGGGGTAGACGGCTACATTGTCAAAGATGCCACCACCGCCGAACTGGCAAGCGCCATCCGCCACGTGGCCGGCGGCGACAACTACTTTCACCCGCTCATCACCAGCGCGCTGGTGCGCCACACCCACAACCCTTCGCCGGCGGCAGCGGCAACCCAGCCGGCGCTGACCCACCGCGAACTGAACGTGTTACAGCACATGGCAACCAGCGCCACCAACCGGGCCATCGCCCGCCAACTCCACGTCAGCGAAGAGACCGTTCGCACCCACGTCAAAAACATTCTCCGCAAATTGAACCAGCCCAACCGCACCCAGGCCGTCCTCGAAGGCATCCGGCGCGGGTTGATCACCCTGGAATAATTCCAACAATCACCCAATTGGGTGAGCCAAATCCCCCAACCAAGTGATGATTGCCGCCCGGCGCTGTGCTAAAATTTTTGTGGCAGGTTTTCCTAACGAACACACTTTCTATTTGGTACAAGATTTGGCCTGTACCATTGCTTTTTACCCGTCACGCAGCAAGGGGCAGGTCGCATGTCGCAATCTGTTACCTGCCGCTTGCCACATGCAACCCGCCACCGGCCCTGAATCCTGTTTTCAACGGAGAAATATATGAACTACGGATTTATCATCAACAACAAGACCTGCATCGGCTGCCATGCCTGCAGTACCGCCTGCAAGTCTGAAAACGAGGTTCCGCTGGGGGTGTACCGGACCTGGGTGAAGTACGTGGAAAAGGGCGAGTTCCCCAACTCGCGGCGGGTGTTTCAGGTGACGCGCTGCAACCACTGCGCCAACCCGCCCTGCGCCCGCATCTGCCCGGTCACGGCCATGTACCAGCGCCACGACGGCATTGTTGAATTTGACCCCAACGTCTGCATCGGCTGCAAAGCCTGCATGCAAGCCTGCCCCTACGACGCCATTTACATTGACCCCGAAACCCACAGCGCGGCCAAGTGCCACTACTGCTCCCACCGCACCGACATCGGCCTGCAACCGGCCTGCGCCGTGGTCTGCCCCACCCACTCCATCATTTCCGGCGATCTGGACGACCCCCGCAGCGAGATCAGCCTGATGCTGGCCCGCGAGCAGGTGAGCGTGCGCAAACCGGAACAGGGCACATCGCCCAACGTGTTCTACATTGAGGGCGACGATGTGGCGCTGACCCCCACCGCCAGCCAGGCCAGTTTTATGTGGTCAGACCTTGTTTCCGAGCAGAGTGTGGGGCTGAACGGTCACCACAACGGCGCGCACGCCAACGGGCACAACGGCGCCGGCCCGCAAAAAACCGCCCACTCCGGCACGGCCATTCGCACGCCCGCCGCACAGGGAGTGGGCTACCGTGGACAGGGGCCTATCCACCTGGGAGAAACCCGCATTGCCGAGCAGATGGTGCAGACCGGCTACAACGCCCAGCACAAAATTCCGTGGCACTGGCCGGTGCCGGCCTATCTGGTCACCAAAGGCATCGGCGCGGGGGTGTTTGCCCTGCTGGCGATTTTCTTTGGGCTGAATCTGGTTGATTTTTCGGCGCCGCTGGCGCTGGCGGGCAGCTTTACCACGCTGGCTTTCATTGGCATCACCACCATTTTTCTCATCATCGATCTGGAAAAACCCCACATGTTTTTGACCATTGTCCTGCGGCCGCAGCTCAAAAGCTGGCTGGCGCGCGGCGCGTTCATTTTGATGGGCTTCTCCGGGGTGGCAACGCTCTGGTTTGCCGTTGAGGGCGCGGCCTTTTTGGGTTGGCTGGACCCGGCGCTGGCGGCGATGGTTCGGCTGCCGTTGCTGCTGGTGGGGCTGGTGCTGGCAATTGGCACGGCGGTGTACACCGCCTTCCTGTTTGGGCAGGCCGAAGGACGCGACCTGTGGCAGAGTACCCTGCTGCCGGCTCACCTGATTGTGCAGGCGCTGATGGTTGGCTCCGGGGTGCTGCTCTCGCTGGGGATATTTGTGACCATTCCCGCGGCGATGGTGACAGCGCTGGCCTGGATTTTTGGGGTATCGCTGCTGGCCGACCTGTTTGTGACCCTGCTGGGCGAATTTGGCATGCCCCACGCCAGCGAGATTGCGGCCCGGGCTGCCCACCAAATCAGCCACGGCAAGTACAAAAATCACTTTTGGGGCGGCGCGATTGTGCTGGGCCACGTGGTGCCGCTGGTCATTCTGCTGCTGGCAGCGCTGTTCGCCGGCAACGGATTTTCGGTGGCGTGGATTCCGGCGGCGGCGCTGGCCTCGGTCATCGGCCTGTACCTGTTTGAACACGCCTTTGTGATGGCCCCGCAGGAAGTGCCAAATTCGTAAATCAGGAGTAAGGAGTAAGGAGTAAGGAATTCCCCCTGCTCCCTGATTTTGGGAGAATAACTATGAAAAATAAACTGCAAAGTTTCTTGAATTCTGTGGCTAAATTGACCCCCAACCCACTCCCGGCGCTGGCCCCGGCGAGCGCAGTCTCCGGCCAAACTCCCGCGCCGGCGGCGGAGACCGGCCCGCAGGCGTGGCCCATCCACGGCAACGGCGGCGCGCCTTCCGACATGCCCCAACCGGTCACCGAGGACGGGCTGGTCTACTTTCCGCCGGTTGAAAAGTGGGACGACTGGGTGGAGTACGACTCGAAAAGCTGGCCCAAAAAAGTAGCCAAACATTACATGCTGGTGCCCACCGTCTGCTTTAACTGCGAAAGTGCCTGCGGCCTGCTGGCCTACATTGACAAGGAAACGCTGGAAATC
>RFJF01000623.1 GCA_003695455.1 Chloroflexota bacterium | reverse complement strand
CGCCTGTACCTGCGCGTACTGGTGGGTAATCAGGTCGCCGCCGGTCAGTTCATCGGGGCGGAGGCCGGTATCCAGCGTGAGCAGGTAGAGCAGGGCCGCAGCCAGCAGAACCAGCGCGCCCGCGCTCCACGTTAGTTTTTGTGCCGGTGTATCCATGCGAGCCATTCAGATTTGAGACCGTTTGTTTGCTAGCCGCGTACTATAGGGCAGCCCCAGCCCTTTGTCAAAAGCCCCGCGCCACGCAAAAAGGCCGAACCGCAACCGGATTCGGCCTTTACACAGCGAGAGAACGGCGGAAATTACGACGGCATCTCAAAACCGGGCGCCCAGCGCACCCAGCCTTCGCTGGCGTTCATCCGCTTGTTGATGACGGCCTGGTACTCCGGCGAGTTGTACCACCGCAGCGCCGCCTCCTCGGACTCAAATTCCAGAATAATGAGCGTGCGGCGCGATTGCCCTTCGGCGGGGATGGGGTGGTGGTCTGCCACCACAATTTTTGCCCCGTACTGCATCAGTGTGGGGCCAACGGCCTGCGCGTATTCGTCGTACAGCGGCTGGTTGGTTACATCGTAATTGGCAACAAAATAATAAGACATCGCACGCTCCTTTTTATTGAATATTTAACCCGGACAAGCCGGAATAAAATAGCAAATGAAGCAGGGAGTAGGCCAATTACTTCTTACTCTCTACTCCCCGGTTGTACGTAATTTTCTTGCATAAAAATCGACGAGTCATTTGTCACGGGTCACGGTCATTTGAAATGACAAAGGACAAATGACACGTGACGCGCTCATTATAAACGTATCGGGAATTTTTGTCGATGTGAAAGCGGAAGACGCTACAAATCAACCTCGTTGTGGCCGGTGAGCAGCATCACTTTGTGGTTGTCGTTGAGCTTGCGCACCTCGGCCAAAAATTGCTGGGGGTCGGTGCGCGAGCGGAACTCGACGCCGTACACCAGTTCGGTCAGGGTGCCGGCCTGCACCGTCTCGACGGCAATCAGGCTGAAGCGGCTCAAATAACGAGCGAACAGCGGTTCAAAAAGCTGGTCGTAGCGCATATCGGCCGGCAAGCGAACTTTGAGGATTTGCTCCTTCACATCTTTGGCAAACAGGTTCAGCGTGGACATGCCCCACAAAATAAAGCTGATAATCAACGTGCTGATGAAGGCCAGCAGGTAAAATCGGGTGCCCACCGCCATACCGATGGCCATGGCAAAAAAGATGTAGCCCACATCCCGCGAATCTTTGACCGCGTTACGGAAGCGCACAATCGAGAGCGCCCCCACCAGCGAAAAGGCCCGCGCAATATTTGAGCCGATGACCAGCATAATAATGCTCACCACCATACTCATCAAAATCAGGGTGTGCACGTACGATTGCGTGTACGATACACCTTTGTAGGTGTCTTTGTAAACCCAGGCAATAACCAGGGCCAGCAGAAAACTTAAAATGGTGGTAAAAATGACGTCGCCGACGCTAAAAACATCTGTGGCATTAGCGAGGCTTTCTTCCAAAGCAGCGAGAAAAGTTGTGATGTCCATGATTGGTTTGGCTTGTCATCCTGTAATATATTTTGGCGGTCAAAACCCGGTTTTGGCTGCCGAACTCTGTATTTTTTAATACGCAAACTGATGCTGTTGCAGCAAAATTTTAGATGTTTCCAGCGCGGCGCAGTATTTGCTCACCCGGCGCAGCGTGCAGTGATAGCGGCCAATCAACTCCGTCAGCCAGTACGGCACGCGATAATTCACCTTGACTTCCATCACGCACTGGTCGGGCCGCATAAAAAAATAGTTGTGGTCAAAACCGTTGGCCGCCAGCGAAAGTTCGTGGACGCGGCCGTGCAGGTTGGTGTCAAATGTAACCCGCAGGCTGGGGTCGTACGTGCTGCCTTCAAAGGCAATCCGGTCGTAGCCTACAATGCAGGCCGGCTGCAACTGCTGGGTGTGGTGCAGATACTGCACCTCGCTGATGGTTGCCAAATCGGTGTCCGACAGGTTGGCGTTTTCCACCGGCTGACCGCTGCCACACAGCGCCAGCGCCTGCGCGTAGGGCAGAACCACTCGCTTTTTCTGCACGGTTTTGTTGATGCGCTGTTTGATTTCTACAAAACAGTTGCTTTCCGGGGTGATATTTTGCCGGCCGTACACCCGCACCCGCACTTTGCGCCTGAAACGGTGCCCCTCGATTTTGTCCCAGTAGGCCCGGTAATCCGGCGAGTCGTAGTAGAGGCTGGTGATGGCGTACCGGCCGTGCGAATCGCCGTAGGTGTCTGGATTCAGATAGGTTGCCAGCACCTCGGTGAGCTGGTGGTACTGGTCCCGGCTCAACACGTATTTCAGCTCAAAGCGGCTGTAATCTTTTACTCGCATGGCAGGTTATTCCGGCACATTTCCGGCCCCACCCCGGGATTACCGTTGATGCTTTCGCTGGCGCGCCAGTTTTTGGGCTGGCCGGGGTCGCCCGATACGTTCAGCAGGGTCAGCGAATCGCCGCGGCCGTCCGCGCTCACGGGCCAACCGTTTTCGTCATCAAACTGAACCGCCAGCAGTGATTTGCCGTCGGCGTCTTTCACCACAATCGTTTCGCCCTTGTTAGAAAGATGCCCTTCGTACTGGCCGCCGATGGGCACGTCCGGGTAGCGGCGGGCAAAACCGGCAGCGTTGCTGACCAGCACCACCGTCTCGCCGGGGGGTAGCAGCGGCGCGTTGGGCGGAAAGGTGAAGCGCACGCCGTCATCCAGCGAAATTTTAGCCATGTTCAGCGCCCGGTTGCCCACGTTTTGCAGTTCCACGTATTCGTAGTCGTCGCCGCCGGCCGGGTTGTACATAATTTCGGTGATGCGCAGGGTGCTCTCTCGCGGCACAGACGTGAACGATGCCTGATGCAGGGCGCTCCACACCGGCCCGCCCTCCGGCGATTCCGGCTGCCACACCCGCGCCCTGATGCGGGTGGTATCGTTGAGCGGCACGGGTTTGGTGTACGGCTGGGCCGTGGGAATCACGCCGCCGGTCACGGGCAGGCGCGGGTCGGTGCCGTCGGTGGTGTAGAAAATCACGCAGCCGCGACATTCGCCCGGCGGCAGTCGCATTTTCAACAGCGTGCCGCTGTCCACAATGCCGGATTCGCGGTCAAAGCGGGGCGGGTCAATGGCCGGGTAGTAGCCTTCGTGGCGGGCTATGTCCATCAGTGTTTCGGCGCGGCCGTCCATCAGACTGGACGCTTCCGGGTTGATGACCCGCCCGGCGGCCAAACTTTGTTCTTCACTACCCCAGCGGGCAAACTCGGCCAGAATTGCCTGATCCACCACCTGGCTCAACGCCTGCCACCGTTCCTGCGCGGCGGCGTCGGTCAGCGCGCCGTCGCCGGTCAGGTGGGCATTCAACCGGTCGGCAAACAGCACCCTGAAATCCGGGTTCTGCATGCGGGCGTCAAACAACTGTCTGATGACGTTGTTGGCAATGGCCGGACTGTCTGCGGCGGCGTTGCCGGTAAAATACTCCTCGCCCACAAAAATTTTGCCGCGTCCCGGCAAATCCTGCACCCGAACCGCCGCTGTCCAGTTGTTGAGCGGCCAGCCCAGCGTGCGGGCGTAGGCGTTCAAAATCACAAAATCGGCAAATTGGGTGGGGTCAAGATAGGTGGCCGCCGTGGCAAACACCTCCGACAGGTGATTGGCGGAAACCACGCTGCCCTCAAATTGAGAGGCAAATGCCAGCGTGGTGAACAGGTAGTTCAGCGTTTCGGCCTGCGCCTGCGGTTTGCCCTGCGCGGGCCCGTGGCGGTCGGCCACAAACCAGTCCTCGTCTTTGCCGCCCAGGTACGTTTCCATAAAATCCTCATCCGGATTTTCGACCAGGTCGTACAATCCCCAATACTGGCCGTTGAGGTACAGGTGCACAAATCGCCCGTGGATACCCAGCCCGGAGGCGGCAATTTGCGAGTTTGCCAGCCACTGGCTGCGAATGTGGTGCGCTTTGCCCTCGGCGATGTCGTCCGGGGTTTGGTTGAGGTGGTCGCCCGCCAGCAGTACCAGCGAATCAAAACTTTCTGCCGGGGAATCCTCGAACAGCGGGTAATTGAGCCGCGACGCGCCGTAACTGCCCCGGAAGAAAATCTGGAATGATTGTTTGGGGTGCTGCGGGGCGTTGCTCTGCCGGCTGCGCGAGCGGACACCGGCGTCAATCTGGAAACCGGGTGCGGCGTCGTTCACCGGCAAAAATTCCAGCGAGGCCGGGTACTCCGAGTCCCGTCCCAGATTCTGGGGGCTGGTGTGCAGGTTGGTCAGGTTTTGCCCGTTGGTCACCAGCGACAGGCTGGGTACGGCCTGCAAACTTTCCAGCAGAGTGCTGCGGTAGGCGGGCCGGGCCAGCGCCGCCGCCAGCCGGACTTTGACGTTGTTTTCCGGCTGACCGGGCGTGCGGCCAAAACTTTCGGCAAAGTTGG
>RFJF01000622.1 GCA_003695455.1 Chloroflexota bacterium | reverse complement strand
GAACAGCCTCGGTGGTAAACTGAAAGCTGTCCAGAATTGTGTTGAATGTAGGTTCAATTTGCGGCCAGCTATCTTCCGGCGCGGCGGCAACCACAAAATATCCCACCTCGTTTTTGCTGGTGGCGGCAATGGCCGCCTTTACGGGGCCAAGTGTTTGGCTATCAAATTGAACCAGATGCAAAAGCCAACTCTGGCCGCCAATGCGGCGGCTTCCCTGGCTGAGCGTTTGCGTGCCGGCCGGCAGGCCGGCCTGTACCCCGGCCAAAACCGCCGCCGGGTCGGTGCTGCCGTCGGCGGGAATGCCCAGCCACAGCGCCGCATCCTGCAAAGCTGCCGGGTCCAGCCCCCCCGCCGATGGCGACAGCACCACCCGCAGGCCGGCTTCGGCTTTGCGCCACTGGCGCGGATATTGCAGGCTGAACCCCAGCGCCGTGTGCTTGTAATTGACCCACGCCGCAGGGTTTGGTGTGCCGGCTGGCGGCGTCGGCGCGGCGATGGCGCCGGTTGGGGCGCCGGTGTTTCCGCCGGTCAGCCCAAAATTATTGCCGGTAACCACAGACAAGGCCACAAAACCAATCAGCGTAAAAACCACCACCACCAGCAACACCGTGCCCACCTGCGCACCCACCCCGGCCGGCGGTTTATCCAATTTCTGAGACATTGCGCTTCTCCAACTAATGCACTCGCGTGCAAATCGGCATGATAGCCGGTTTTTGCCGTGTTGCCAATTTTGGGGCTTTAAGAAACTGTTAATAATTTCATAAGAAAATCAACATACAATCAGGTTACAGTCAAAGCAAATAATAACGCACATGTGTGGTATATTACAGATGCCGCCAACCACATGTAGTAGCCTGAAAGTTGGAGGAAAATAGAAATGGCCCAAAAAATCCCCTCATCCGAGATTACACCGGAGCATATTTACCTGTCTCGCCGCAAATTTATGACCGGCGCGGGTGCACTGGCCGCCACTGCCGCCATTTTGGGCGTGGCCGGCTGCAACACATCACCCACGGCGCCGGCCGCTTCGGGGAGCAACACGGCCCAAAGCGGCGCGCCCGCCAAATCACAGCCGGAAGCGCCGGCCGCTGTTCAACCTCAAACTGATGAACTGGGCGACCCCCTGAACACGTTTGAGGCCATCACCAACTACAACAATTATTATGAATTTACTACCACCAAAGAAGATGTGGCCGCCATGGCGCAGGGATTTACCACCTCGCCGTGGCAGGTTGAGGTGGGGGGGCTGGTGAACAACCCCAAAACGTTTGGTATGGAAGAATTGCTCAGGTTTGAGCAGGAAGAGCGAATTTACCGCCTGCGCTGTGTGGAAGCGTGGAGTATGGTTATCCCCTGGGTGGGTTTTCCGCTGCGCAAACTACTGGAAGAAGTTGACCCCAAATCTGACGCCAAATTTGTGCGGTTTGAAACGGTATTTCGCCCGGAAGAAATGCCCGGCCAGCGCAGTCCGTGGTACACCTGGCCTTATGTAGAAGGCCTGCGCATGGATGAAGCCATGCATGACCTGACGTTGATGGCAACCGGCCTGTACGGCAAGGATTTGCTGCCCCAAAGCGGCGCGCCGCTTCGGCTGGTGGTGCCGTGGAAGTACGGCTTTAAAAGCATTAAATCAATTGTGAAAATTGACCTGGTTGACAAAATTCCGGTATCATTGTGGATGGCCGCCGCGCCCAACGAATACGGCTTTTTTGCCAACGTCAATCCGGCGGTGTCGCACCCCCGCTGGTCGCAGGCCACAGAACGCCGCATCGGCGAATTTGGCCGCCGCGCAACGCTGCCATTTAACGGTTACGCCAACGAGGTGGCCCACCTGTACGACGGTATGGATTTATCGGTGTTCTTCTAATGGCAACACGTAAAAACGGCATCTCGCCACTGATGGTAGCCCTGCACGTGGGGGCATTTGTTCCGCTGCTGTGGACTGTGTGGGATTTTTGGCAGGGTAACATGGCGCTGGCAATTAACCCGTTTCAGGAAGTGACCTTTCGCACCGGCAAAGCTGCGCTAATCCTGCTGCTGCTTTCGCTGGCGGTTACGCCTGTCAATTCTGTCTTTGGCTGGCGGCAGGTGATCCCGATGCGCAAATGGCTGGGGTTGTATGCGTTTATGTACGGCCTGCTGCATTTTGCAATTTTTATTGTTGACAACGGGTTGGTGGGCGGCGGCATCAGCGCAGTGGCTCTGTACGAAGCTACATTCAAAAAGCGATTTGCGCTGGTTGGTTTTGCCGCGCTGATGATTTTGCTTCCGCTGGCGGTCACATCTAACAAATGGGCTATGCGTCAGCTCAAGAAAAACTGGAAACGTTTGCACCGGTTGGTGTATCTGGCCGGGGTGCTGGTGATTGTTCACTTTATCTGGCTGGTCAAAAGCGATGTCCGTGAGCCGCTGATTTACGGGGCGGTACTCACGGTACTGTTGGCCCTGCGGGTTCCGGCGGTGCGCAAGAGCATTCGAAATTTGCGCAGCCGGCGTAAAAATCCCCGCACAATTGCAGTTGACGGTGCATGATTTCGTGGGAAATCCATTAAAAAAGATAAATTGAGACTTGACAGAAGGCTAAAATCGTGCTAATGTTGCTTCGTTGTTAGCAGTTGTTCTATCTAAAGT
>RFJF01000621.1 GCA_003695455.1 Chloroflexota bacterium | reverse complement strand
TGTAACCGTCTCGCAGAACGGGGTCTCGGTGACTCTGCCGGCAAACGTAAACCGCACCCTGCCGGAAGGTGTGGCCGCCGTGCCGCGCAACGTGGCCGGTCGCCCGGCGGAAAAATTGCTGGGGCCGGGCGGTCTCTATTCAACTGTAACCGTGGAGAAAGCAATTTAATGGATCCACAACTTGTCACTGATCTTGTTGTTCACACCATTTTGATTGTGATTGTTGCCACCCTGCTGATGGGCGGCTTTGCGGCCATGACGGTGGTCGAGCGCAAACTGCTGGGCCGCTTCACCCTGCGCTACGGGCCAAACCGGGTGGGTAAATTTGGCACGCTGCAAGTCATTGCCGATATGTTCAAAATGTTTTTTAAAGAAGAGGTGGTGCCGGACCACGTGGACCGGGCCATTTACCTGATGGCCCCCGGCATGGCGCTGGTTCCGGCCATGCTGGCTTTTGCGGTGGTGCCCATTGCCCAGGCGCCGTTTGTGCTGCCGTTTGAGGTGTTTGGCTACACCATCACCGTCAACCCGTGGATTGCCGACATCAACGTGGGCGTGCTCTACATTCTGGCGATTGGCAGTTTGGGTACATACGGCGTGGTGCTGGGCGGCTGGAGCAGCAACAACAAATATTCGCTGCTGGGCGGGCTGCGCACCAGCGCCCAAATGCTCAGCTACGAACTGCCGATGGGCGTGGCCCTGCTGGGCGTGATTATGCTGGCCGGCTCGCTGCAACTGACGCAGATTGTTGATTTTCAGAATGCGTGGTTGGGGCTGCGCTGGTTCATCCTGTTCCAGCCCATCGCCTTCATTATTTTTTACATTTGCAGTCTGGCCGAAGCCGGACGCGCGCCGTTTGACCTGCCGGAAACTGAAAACGAACTCATTGCCGGCTTTGCCACCGAGTACGGGGCGATGAAATTCGGCCTCTTTTTTGGCGCGGAATACATCCACATGATTGTGGTCAGTTTTATTATGGCCACCCTGTTTCTGGGCGGCTGGAGCGGCCCCTTTGCCACGCAGGTTCCGCTGCTGGGCATTGTGTATCTGCTGCTCAAAGTGGGATTCATATTGTTCACCATGATTTGGGTGCGGGCCAGCACGCCGCGCGTTCGCTTTGATAAATTGATGAAGTTCAACTGGAAATTTTTGCTGCCGCTGAGCATTGCCAATGCCGCCGTAACGGCGCTGGTCGCCGGGGTGATTTTCTTTTAATCAGGAAGTACGGAGCAGGAAGTAAGGAACAGAACACATGCTGAAAGAAGTGAAAGAAGCCGTAAGCGGCTCGCGTGAAATAGCGCGGGCCATGGGCGTAACGCTGAAATACCTGTTCAAAAAACCGATCACCCACCAGTACCCGGATGAGCCGGTGGAGGTGTATCCCCGCTTCCGGGGGCGGCACGTGCTGCAACGCTACGAAAACGGGCTGGAACGCTGCATCGGCTGCGCGCTGTGCGCGGCGGCCTGCCCCACCCACTGCATTTACGTGGAAGCGGCAGAAAACACCGACGACGACCGCCGCTCGCCGGGGGAACGGTACGCCAAAGTGTACGACATCAACATGCTGCGCTGCATCTTTTGCGGTTACTGCGCCGAAGCCTGCCCCACCGAGGCGATTGTGCTCAAACATGATTTCCAACTGGCCGAGTACACGCGCTGGGACGCCATTTACACCAAAGAACGGCTGCTGGAACCGCACGACACGCCGCACATCAAACTTCGCAGCGATGAGAAATTTGAACTCAAAGAAACCTGGGGAAATAAATAACCTGGAAGTTACGCAGGTGAGTGCAAACAAATTACAAATACCACAAATGGACGAATGGGACGAATAAAATTTAAAAAATTCGTATATTCGTGTCATTCGTGATTGAAACATTTAAAATAGTTCTGCACTGCGCAAGTTTTATAACCGCTAAACAAGGTTACATTTATGCTCGAACAAATAATCTTTTTTGCCCTGGCCGCTGTGGCCGTGCTATCGGCCCTCGGCGTGGTTTTTAACAAAAACGTGGTTCACAGCGCCCTCTTTTTGCTGCTGAATTTTAGCACCATCGCTTTTCTGTACTTTATGCTGAATGCCCAGTTTCTGGGGGTGGCGCAAATTCTGGTGTACGCCGGGGCGATTGTGGTGCTGTTTCTGTTTGTGGTCATGCTGGTGGGCGCAGATGTGGGCGAACCCCTCGGCAACTGGTTGAGCGGCCAGAATATCTTTTTGATGGTGCTGGGGCTGATTTTGCTGACGGTGGTTGGCACGGCGGTGTTTGAAAACACCGTGCTGGGTGCCGGCGGCGAGATGACCCCGGAAGTTGTGGCCCAATTTGGACAAACTGAAGTGATTGCCGCCGCGCTGTTCACCCAATACACCCTGCCCTTCCAACTGGTAGCCGTACTGCTGTCCGTGGGGGTGATTGGCGTGGTCTGGCTGGCCCAGCACCAGCAGCGGCAAAAATTCCGCCAGGTGGTGGCCGTGCTCGATGCCGGCTGGGACGGCGAATCGCAGAAGGTTCACCACGATAAGCTGCGCGTCAACTGGCTGCGCCGGCCCAAACTGTTTGATTTTGACTGGGTTGAAATTGCCCGCGCCACCGATGACGACGTGGCCCGCTTTACCCGGCAAATTGAAAATGACGAAGACCGCTGGCGCGGCTTGCGCTACCCGCAAATGGTTTGTGTCGTTTCACCGGAGTGCGATTTGTCAGAGAGCACCCACCTGAAACTGCGGCAAATGTTCGGCGAGGTCCGCACCGCCGATGTGGAGAGAGGTGCCCAATGATTGAATCGATTCCGCTGTCCTACTACTTGCTGCTGAGCGCAACACTATTCACCATTGGCGCGGCGGGGGTGCTCATCCGCCGCAACACTATCATCATTTTAATGTGCGTAGAAATGATGATGAACGCCGTCAACCTGACCTTCATCGCCTTCTCCCGTTTTCTGGATTCGGCCACGGGGCAGGTGTTTGTATTTATGATTATGGCCGTGGCCGCCGTGGAAGTTGCCATCGGGCTGGCCCTGCTGGTAGAACTGAACCGCCACAAAGACGCGGTAGACATCAACCAATTTAACTCGCTGAAAGGGTAGTGAGTTTATTGAGTTTGGTGAGTTTTTTATTTGTTCATTGGTTGTCCCCTGGTTTGGAGATTTTTATGACGCAACTGATCTGGTTAACCATCGCTCTGCCGGTCATCGGCTTGCTGTTTAACGGGATTTTGGGCCGCCGCGCCGGCTACCGGGTGGTCAGAGTTGTTGGCCCGCTGGTGGTGGGTCTGGCCTTTCTGGTCGGGCTGGGCGCCATGTTCGAGACGCTGGCCCGCGACGGCGAGCCTGTGACCGTCCACCTGTGGACGTGGGCCGCCATCGGCGATTTTGAAGTACCCATCAACCTGCTGGTTGACCCGCTCTCGGTGCTGATGGTGTTGGTGGTCACCGGCGTGGGTTTTCTCATCCACGTCTACGCCACCGAGTACATGATTCACACCGGCAGCGACGGTCACGCCCACCCGGACCGCGATTACACCCGCTTTTTCACCTTCCTCAACCTGTTCATTGCCTCGATGCTGGTGCTGGTGCTGGGCGATAATTACCTGATGATGTACGTGGGCTGGGAACTGGTGGGCGTATCCAGCTACCTGCTGATTGGCTTCTGGTTTGACAGGCCCGCGCAGGAACAGGACCCTGTGGATTTGGGCGACGGCGTGGAGCCGGTCAAACTGACGCCCCTGCTTTCGCCGGCGGCCTCCGGGATGAAAGCGTTCATTGTCAACCGCATTGGCGACGTGGGTTTTGCGCTGGGCGTGTTCCTGATTTGGAGCACCTTTGGCACGCTCCAGTTTGATGAAGTATTTGCCCGCGCCGAAGAAATTAACAGCGCCCTGCCCACCGTCATCCCCTGGATTACCGCCCTGCTGTTTGTGGGGGCCATTGGCAAAAGCGCCCAGTTGCCGCTATACGTCTGGCTGCCGGACGCGATGGCCGGCCCCACCCCGGTTTCGGCGCTGATTCACGCCGCCACCATGGTCACCGCCGGGGTGTACATGATTGTGCGCAGTAACGCCCTCTACTCGCTGGCACCCGGCGTGTCCAACACTATCGCCGTTATCGGCATGGCCACCGCCTTTTTTGCGGCTACCATCGCCCTGGTGCAAACCGACCTCAAACGGGTGCTGGCCTACTCCACCATCAGCCAGTTGGGTTACATGTTTTCGGCGGTGGGGGTAGGCGCGTACACCGCCGGCATGTTCCACCTGACCACTCACGCCTTTTTCAAGGCGCTCCTCTTTTTGGGCGCGGGGTCGGTCATGCACGCCCTGCACGATGTGATTGACCTGCGACGCATGGGCGGCCTAAAAGACAAAATGAAAATCACCTGGATTACCTTCTGGGTGGGCAGTCTGGCGCTGGCCGGATTTCCGCTGATGAGCGGGTTCTTCTCCAAAGATGAAATTCTGGCGAAGGATTTTGAGGTTTCGCCGCTGTTGTGGTTTGTGGGGGTGGTGACCGCCGGGCTGACGGCATTTTACACCTTCCGGGCCGTATTTCTGGCCTTCCACGGCGCGCCCCGCGACCGCCACCTGCACGACCACGCCCACGAAAGCGGCCGCCCCATCACTTTTGCGCTGGGCGTGCTGGCTGTGCTGGCCCTGTTTGGCGGGCTGCTGGGCCTGCCCACGTGGCTCGGATTGCCGCACGTGCTGGAAAATAACCTTGAACCGGTGTACGAATACATGCACCACGCCGACGAGCATCACCTCTCGCTGGCGCTGGAAGCCACGCTGATGGCCATTTCGGCGCTGACGGCTATCGGCGGGATCGTTGTGGCCTACGTCTTTTACATTGTCAACCCGGCCATTCCGCGGAACATTGCCCGCGCGTCGCGCGGGTTGTTCAATTTGCTGGCTAACAAATACTGGGTGGATGAGATTTACAACGCCGCCATTGTCCAGCCGGCGCTCCAGTTGGCGCGGGCCATGAGCGGCGGCATTGACAAAGGGCTGATTGACAACGTGCTGGTAGACGGCACCGCCCGCGCCATCGGCAGGGTGGGCCGCAGTATGAGCCGCCTGCAAGACGGCTACGTGGGTCACTACGCACTGGCAACCTTCATCGGCGTGCTGGTGATTGTCAGCTATTTCTTTTTACGGTAACTGGGTGGAGTCGGCAGATGACGTGGGATGAAGTTCGGCAGCAGTATCCAAATCAATGGCTTCTGGTTGAAGCAATCGCTGCACACACTGAAGCGGAGCGGCGGATTCTGGACCAACTGGCTGTTATCAACACCTTTCCCGATTCAAACACCGCACTGCAAGAATACGCTTCACTGCATCACCAGTCACCGGAGCGGGAACTGTACGTACTGCACACAGAACGTGAACAACCGGAAATCACTGAACGCCGCTGGCTCGGTGTACGGAGTGCGTGATGAATATTCACGTGGAAGATGGACTGCCGTTTGTGGCTGCCGCAGTGGAATATCACGGTCGGTCTGTTGTGTTGCCACATGTGTTGCTGGATACCGGTTCTGCCGGGACGATATTTTCAATTGACAAACTGGCCTCCATCGGTGTACAGCTTGATGT
>RFJF01000620.1 GCA_003695455.1 Chloroflexota bacterium | reverse complement strand
CTACGTTTACCGGCTGGAAGATGTGGATTTAACCGGGCAAGCCACCCAACATCCGGTGGTCTCCGTTCAAATCAGTTCCGCACTGCGCCTGCCGCAATTTCGGCCTGCGCTGCCGGAATTTTAAATTACCCAGGTCATCAACCGAATGGAGGGAAAAATGACCAACAAAAAAGAAAAACCCCAAACCCTGCCGCGTTACCAAAAACCGCGCGTCACCTCATTCACCGAGGCCCAACTGCTCGAGGAACTTGGCCCGGCGCAGGCGCTGGTCTCCTGCGATTTACCCAGGGGGTGCTTTGATAACCCGACCCGGCCGGGTCCCGGCGGCGGCTCGAACGAAAGCTGAACCATTCGGAACCCGCTCACTTGAACTCCCCAATTTCGTTTGACCCGGCGGCGCTGGCCGGCTTGCCGCTGGACTGCGTTCGCCTGCGTTTTTTTGACGTAGACGTGCGCATCCGCACCGATTCCGCCCTGTTTGCCAACCTGTTCCGGCAGATGTACCGCCATTTTTTAACGGACGGCGACCCCGCCGGCCCGCCGTTTCAGGTGGTGTTTCTCACGGCTGCCGCTTCGCCGTGGGGCAGCCCGGCGCTGGTGCTGAACGGCGACGTGCAGTTGCTCAACGCCTCGCCTGCCCCCGACGGCTATATTTACGAGTCCATTTTCAGCGCCATCATCGGCCGGGTGCGCAGCCATTTTCTGATTCACGCCGGGGTGGTGGCCCGCGATGGGCAGGGCGTCATCATCAGCGCCGATTCCGGCCACGGCAAAACCACGCTGGTGCTGGAACTGGTGCGCCGCGGCTTTGATTTTCTGTCCGATGAACTGGCCGCCATTTCCACCGCCGGGTCGCGGGTGGCTCCGTTTCCGCGCAGTTTCCGGCTGCGCCCCGGCACGCTGGAACGGGTGGGGCTGGCTCACCTGCGCCGCGACGCGCCCCTGTGGCTGGGCAAATATCTGCTGGATGTTGACACCATCCGGCCGGGCAGCCTTGGCGGCCCGGCGGCGCTGCGCCACGTGATTTTCTTGCACCATCCCGCCGCCGATGACCCCCCACCCGGCGCGGAGCGCGAACTGCACGTGCTGCTCAGCCACCTGCCGGATGGGCTGGCGGCGCGCGTGGCTCAAATTGAGGGTGTCCGCCGCGTCACCGTGGACGAGGACCGCGGCTACCCGCGCCTGCGCCTGCACGCCGCAGATCGAATGGCAGCGCTGGCCCGCATCGAATCACTGTGCCGGGCCGAGGGCGTGTTTGTGGTGGATGTCATCAAGCGGCAGTCTGCCCCCGCCGATTTTTCCGGCCCGGTGGCGGCGCAGCCCATCCCCGCCAGCCAGGCCGCGTTGGAACTGCTCCGCCGATTTGAACCGGGCCACAAATCGGCGCTGCTGCACGCCGATTTTGGCGGCAATCCCACCCGCCTGTTCCTCAAATTGGCCGAACACCTGCAATCCGTCCGCTGCTGGCGGATGTCGGTGGGGCCTCTGCCCGACATGGCCGGGCAGGTTGAGCAGTTGCTGGCCGCGCCGGACCGCGCGTGATGGGAGCAGCGGGATGAAACGCCAGATCCGTTGGGCCGGGGCGGTCGCAGTTGCGGCGGCAATTCTGCTGCTGGCCGCGCCGCCGCGCCTGTTGGCCCAAAGCCCGGCGACCCCGCCCGGCAGCACCATCGAATTGCTGTCCACCGGCGATTCCTGGGCAGAACTGGAACTCCGCGTCTCTGATTTTGCGGTGGAAAGCGCAACGCAGAACGGGCAGGTTGTGCAGCGCTGGACCATCCCCCAAACCGTGTCTTTTTCCGAGCCGGGCCGCCCGCAGATTCCCGTGCGCGGCGCGCTGCTGGGCGTGACTGCCCCGGACGGCGTGACCGTTGAAATCCTGTCCGCCGAATTTGAACCGCTGACCGGCGGCCTGTTTGCCGTCGCCCCCGGCGACTCCGCGCCCGTTTCCCCTACCGATTCTTTCTACCCCGGCACGCTGGTTGAAATTGGCGCTACCGGCACGTTGCGCGACCAGCCGGTGGCGCAGGTGCAATTTTTCCCGCTGCAGGTCAACCCCGCCACCGGCGCGGTGCGGCTTTACCGCCACATCCGGGTGCGGGTGAGCTGGCCTGCCCCGCCGGCGGGAACACCGGTGCCGCCATCTGCCCCGGCCTTTGAATCGATGCTGCAAAGTCTGCTGCTCAATTACGCCGCCCTGCGCCGCCCGCCGCTTCAAATTCCGCAGGCCGCCCCCGCCGAACTCGGCGCGCAGGCCGCCCCATCGCCCGGCGTAAAAATTGGCGTGACCGCGCCGGGCATGGTGCAAATTACCCCCGCCGATTTGACCGGCGCGGGCTTCAGCCTGTCCGGGGTGGATGCCCGCACGCTCAAAATCACGCATCGCGGCGTTGAAATTCCCCGCCTGCTCACCGACGCCAACGGTGACAACCTGTTCAACGGCAGCGACTCGCTGCTGTTTTACGGAACCGGCATCACCCTGACGCGGGTTTATTCGCCGCAGGCCATTTTTTCGGCCCAAAATATTTACCGGCTGGACGCGGGCGGCGCGCCGGGGCTGCAAATGCTCACCCGCACCGTGGTGCTTTCCAACGGCAGCGCGCCCGCCGCCGATTTCCCGGTGACGCGCCATTTTCAGCGGGATACCCACTACTGGGCCAACGTGCCCGGCGGCGAGGGGCAGGACCACTGGTTTTGGGGCGATAATTTGAGCGGGGCAACGCCGGTGTCATACACGCTGGAGGTGGGCAATCGCGCCGGCGGCGGCGATGTGACCGTGCGGGCGCGGCTGCGGGGCAAAGACAGCGCCCTGCACCAGAGCCGGTTGCTGCTCAACGGTACACTCATCGACACCCAAAGCTGGAGCGGTCAAGTTCCATTCACCCACACGGTCACGGTTTCCGCCTCGCTGCTGCAGAACGGGGCCAACACGCTGGCCGTGCAGAGCGTGACCGGCTCACAATTTTATGTGAACTGGTTTGAGCTGGAGTTTCGCAAACCCTACCTGGCCGAAAACGACTCGCTGCAATTTGGCCCGCCGGGCGCGGGCGAGACACAATTTTCCGTGGGCAACTTCAGCGATGCCGCCGCCGTGCAGGTGTTCGACATCACTGACCCCGGCGGGGTGGCCCGGCTGGATGTGTCCGGCCCGCCGCCCGATGCATCCACCCTGCAATTTGTGGATACCGCCGCGTCCGGCGCGGAATATCTGGCCCTGCTGTCTTCCGGCTTCCGCGCCCCGGATGCGCTGTGGCTGGACCAGCCCTCCGCGCTCAAGTCGCCGGCCAACAGCGCCGATTACATCATCATCACCCACGCCGATTTGCAGACCCCCAAGCTGGCCGAACTGGCTGCGCATCGCAGTGCCGCCGGGCTGGCGGTGCAAACGGTGCTGGTGGAAGATATTTACGACGAGTTCAATTTTGGCATTGAAAATCCACAGGCCATCCGCGATTTTCTGGCCTACGTGTACGCCAACTGGGGCGGGCGGCGCGAGTACGTGCTGCTGGCGGGCGATACCAGCTTCGATTATCGCAATGTGGCCGCCGGGATGCCGCTCATTCCCAACCGGGTTCCCACGGCGCTGGTGCAAAATGAGGATGCCCTGTTCAAAGAAACCGCCTCCGACAACTGGTTTGTGGCCAATCTCAGCGGCACGGAAAATGACGTTCTGCCGGATATGTTCATCGGGCGCTTGCCGGCGCAGGACGCCGCCGAACTGGGCGCGATGGTGGACAAAATCATCGGTTACGACACTGCACCGCCGGTTGAGCCGTGGAACCGCAATCTACTGCTGGTGGCAGACAATCAGGAGGCCGGCGACCCCGATTTTGTTGCCAACTCTGCCGCGCTGGGCGACCGGGCGCCGGTGGATTACACGCGCCACACCGTCAACGTGGCCGATTACCCCAGCGGCGACGCGGCCTACTACGCCATCAGGGATTACATTAATCAGGACGGCGCGCTGCTGGTCAACTATTTTGGGCATGGCAGCGCCAATCGGTGGGCCGCCGAGGGGGTTCTCTTTTCCAGCGACATCCCCAATTTTACCAACGGCGGCAAATTGCCGGTGGTGACCATCGGCAATTGCCTGAACGGCTATTTTATTCACAAAATATCGCGCTCCATGGCCGAGACGTTTTTGGGCGAGGCCGGCAAAGGCGCGGCGGCGGTTTGGGCGCCCACCGGCACGGGCCGGCCCGGCTATCACAGCGCGCTCATCGGAAAATTTTATGACCAGATTTTTCAGCACGATGTTTACCCGCTGGGCGCGGCCACCACGCAGGCCAAACTGCAAGCCTTTGCCGTCAGCTCGCTGGCGGGCGAACTGCTGCAAACCTTTGTCCTGTTTGGCGACCCGGCGATGGAACTGGGTCTGCCGCCCAACCGGCCGAGCATCAAATTTGTCTCGCCGGGCAACGGCGCGGCGGGCGCGGCG
>RFJF01000619.1 GCA_003695455.1 Chloroflexota bacterium | reverse complement strand
CATCGGCCACATGCGCAATTTGGGGCTGAACTGGGTCAAATTCCAGATGGCGTGGAAGGATGTGGAATCCCAGCCCAACGATTTTTCGTGGGCGATGTGGGACCATCTGGTTAACGCTTACAGCGCCAACGGCATCAACATTTTGCTGAGCATCCCCAAGGCGCCGGACTGGGCGCGCCCGTTTGACGACGACAAATCGGCCGAGGGGCCGCCGCAGGACCCGGCGGAGTACGCCGAATTTGTGGCCCTGGTCGCCGACCGGTATCGCGGGCGGGTGCAGGCTGTGGAAATCTGGAACGAGCAAAATCTGTGGTACGAAGCCGGCGGCGCGGGCCGGATTAACCCGGCGGCGTACGTCAACCTGTTGCAACAATCGTACCGGGCCATCAAAGCCACCAATCCCGATATGATTGTGGTCAGCGGGGCGCTGACCCCGGCCGGCAATGTGGGCGATCTGGCTATGGACGATGTGCAATATTTGCAGGAAATGTACAACGCCGGGGCCAAAGGGTATTTCGACGCGCTGGGTGCGCACCCCAGCGGCTACAATTGCCCGGCCCTGTCAGACTGGCGCACGGTCAACGACGCCACCGCCACCAACTTCAGGGGGCCGTTTGAAAACCGCCACCACAGTTGGTGCTTCCGCGGCACAATGGAAAGCTACCGCGAAGTGATGACCGCCAACGGCGACGCCGGCAAGCCCATCATGCCCACCGAATTTGGCTGGGCGGTGTCGGGCAAACCTTTCCCCGGCTACGAATACGCCCGCGACAATACGCCGGAGGAACAGGCCCGGTGGATTGTAGAAGCCTACGACCTGGCCAAAAAATGGGGCTGGGTGGGGCCAATGTTCCTCTGGAATCTGGATTATGGCGTGACCGCGGCCAACACCGAACTGGCAGCCTTTGGAATTATCAACACCCCGGCCTACGACGCGCTGGCCGGTATACCCAAATAAATATCACTCAAGGCCGAGTTAACACACAGCGAGGAAAGAGGACACCGTACAAAAGGGAGAAATTCAATGAAAGGTTCAGATTTACCCCGAAAAACCAAACCGGGCGCGTGGCGCTCGATGCTGGCCGCGCTGGCCGTAATTTTGGGCGCGCTGGCGTTGTTGGGACCGGCGGCATCGCCGGCGGCGGCGCAAACCGCGCCACCGCAGACCATTCGCTTTTCACGCGAGGCGGTGGTCACGCAGCAGCCGTTCCAGCTCACGCTGACCAACCTGACCCGCAAAGGAACCATCCGCTACACCACCAACGGGGCCATGCCCGACGTGAACAGCACGCCCTACACCGGGCCAATCGCCATCAACCAGCCAACCGTCATCCGGGCACAGGTATTTTCTGCCGAGGGCGCGCCGGTGGGCTGGACCTACACCAAATCGTACATTATTGCCAATTACGATCCTTCCATTGCCGTGGTTTCGCTGGTGTCAGATTGGGGCATATTCAACACCATGCACGCCTTCCCCGGCGAACGGGGCAAGGCTTCCGAGCGGGGCGTCAACCTGGAATTTTTTGAGCCGGGCGGCGCGCTCGGTTTCAATGTGGCGGCGGGCATCCGAATTCACGGCAACTTTTCACGATTGTTCAGCGCCAAAAAATCGTACCGCATCTACTTTACCAAAACGTACGGCGGCCCCGGCAACCTGGACTACCCAATCTTTCCGGATACGCCGGTGACCAAGTTTGACAAGCTGATCCTGCGCGCCGGTTTTCAGGACACCTTCCTGCACCGGGGCATCCCGGAGCGCGCCGACCGGACCGGCACAGCCAAGTACATCACCGACCAGGTGGTGCGCAACCTGCACCGCGATATGGGCCAGCCCGTGGCGCACGGTCGCTGGGTGCTGCTCTACCTCAACGGCCAGTTTTGGGGATTGTACAACCTGACCGAGCGGATTGACCAGCAAATGCTGCGCACCTACTCCGATAAAGAGGCCGATTGGGACGTGATTGTGAAAGAAAGCGGCTGGGAAGAAGGCGTGTGGTACAACCGCGAGGTGGCCCGCGACGGTGATTACGGCGCGTGGCTGGAAAACCAGAACTGGGTCGGCGGCGCCGATTTCAGCAACCCCGGCAACATCGGCGTGCTGGAATGGCGGGTGGATGTGGAAAACGTCTTTTCGTACCTGTTCCTGATGGCCTACGTTCAAAACACAGACTGGCCCAGCGCCAACTGGACGGTTGTCCGGCGCAAAGACCCCGGCGCCATTGAAGACCAGGGGCAGTGGCGCATGATGGTCTGGGATGCCGAGGACAGCTTTGGCGGCGGCGAGGACAACCGTTTTGATATGAATACGCTGGTGCGCGCCTACAGCCCGCACGACAGCATCACCCGCATCCTTGAAAAACCGTTCATTGGCAACTGCGCTTTCAAGCATCGCTTTGTGAACCGGGCGCGGGAATATCTGGGCGTGGAAAACAAATTCGGCAAGCCGGAAACGGAAATCGGGCAGCTTTCAAAAGAGAAAGTGGCGGCAGAAATCACCCTGCAGGCCGACATTGTGCGGCCGTTCATTCCACTGGAAACCGCCCGCT
>RFJF01000618.1 GCA_003695455.1 Chloroflexota bacterium | reverse complement strand
GGCTATGGAAGAAATTGGTATTGAAGTTGAAGTTCACCACCACGAAGTTGGCACCGCCGGTCAGTGTGAAATCGACATGAAATTTGCCCCGCTCACCTTTATGGCCGACCAGGTGATGGCTTACAAATACATCATCAAGCAAGTAGCCCGCCAGCACGGCATGACCGCCACGTTTATGCCCAAACCGCTCTTTGAAGATAACGGCTCCGGTATGCACGTGCACCAAAGTTTGTGGAAAGACGGCAACACGATAATGTTTGACGACGCCGGCTACGCTCAACTCAGCGATAACGCCCGCTACTACATTGGCGGCCTGCTCAAACACGCGCCGGCCATTCTGGCCTTCTGCGCCCCCACCACCAACAGCTACAAGCGGCTGGTTCCCGGCTACGAAGCGCCCATCAACCTGGTTTACTCGCAAAGAAACCGCTCGGCCATTTGCCGCATCCCCATGTATTCCGGCAGCCCCAAAGCCAAACGGGTTGAGTTCCGCGCCCCGGACCCCAGCGCCAACCCCTACCTGGCTTTTGCCGCCCTGTTGATGGCCGGCCTTGACGGCATCCAGAACCAGATTGACCCCGGCGAACCGATTGACAAAGACCTGTATGACCTGCCGCCGGAAGAAGCGGCCGAAATTGCCAACACCCCCGGCTCGCTGGATGCCGTGCTGGATGCGCTGGAAGAAGATAACGAATTCTTGCTGCAAGGCGATGTCTTTACGCCTGACGTCATTGAAAATTACATTGCCTACAAACGTTCAGATGAGATTGACCCGGTACGCCTGCGCCCGCATCCCCACGAATTTTCACTCTACTTTGACATTTAGGCCGGTTCGGTCTGGCACGGGCACTACCCCCTTTCCCCTTCCGCCCAAAACGGCAGAAGGGGGTGAGGGTAGTTGCTGTGCTGCCGACTTGTTCGGCCTCCTTTGAAGAAAGGGCGGCGGTGAAATACCCGTCGCCCTTTTTTAACACCCCTCTACGTTGATGCTGCCGCCGCCCGCTTGCGGGCGGTGAATCCGCAAATCGAACACCGGCTCGGCCTCCGCGCCAAAACGGAATTTGTACACCTCGTCACCGCGCAAAAAATCGTAGCGGCTGCGGCCCAACTCGATGGCGTGCTGGATGGTGTAGCTGGTCAGCACGTTGCCGGGGCTGAGGCTGGCAAACTGGTCGGGATCGTAACCGGAATTGTACAGCAAAAATTCATTATTGTAATCAAACCCCAGCATGGCCGCGGCCCGCACACCGTTGACCTCAATAAAATAGAGTTTGAGCCAGCCCGCCGCCGCCAGTTTTTGGGCCACGTCTTTAAAGAAGGCCACCAGCGAATCGCTCCAGAAATCTTCTTTGTCCTGCGTAGATTTTTGGTGCAGCGCAATAAATTCATCTATGGCCGCCGGCATATCTGCCTCTGATTCAATTACCACCCAGCGCGTGTCGGCTTCGTTGTGAATCCGGCGCATTTTACGCCGGATTTCGTGGCGCTGTTTTTTGTTGATGCCTGCCAGGTACGCCTCCCAACTATCAGGCAGGGTAATCACCGGGCAGACATCCTGACGGCTCATTTCAACCACCCAGCCGCGGGCGCGCGCAGCCTCGGCAAAGCGGGTGTGGGTGATGGATTTTTGGGGCAGACTGCACAGATACAGGCCGTCCCACGCAATTTCGCCGCCCTCGAGCACGTCAAGAATCGCCTGGTACACGCTGTCCACGTGTTCCGCATCCACCAGCAAATCCAGATAATCAGACACATCCACACAGCCCACAAACGTCAGTTCAACCAGCCCGGCCGAGTTGGTTTTGCGATACAGCGGCGCCAGCCCCACCAGCGTGCCGTCATCGGTGCGGACGGCAATCAGAGCCAAATCATCGTTACCCAGATATTTCCACCACGTGCTCTGGTAGGCGTGTCGCATAAAAAACGGCGCGTTCACCGAGCGTTCCAGCAGGTCATCCCACTCCGAAGCCAGTTGTTCAAACGCTTCTGCATGGGTGTAAATTTTTGTTTGCATAAATCCTCTAAAAACAGGGGTTAGGGGTTGGGAGCCAGGAATTGGCAAATGACGCTTGCGTCCCTGTTGCTTGAAACCGGCGTGTGGATAAAAAATTGGGCATGCCACAGGCGGCGATGCCCAATTTTATACTGGGGAGCAGGGATTCGAACCCCGGTCGGCAGAGCCAGAATCTGCTGTCCTACCACTAGACGACTCCCCACCAACGCCGGCTATTTTAGCACCGTCACGGCCGCGGAGCAAATTTTACCGCGCCGCTTTGCGGCCGATGTGGCAGCCAGGTGCCGGCAGTGGTGTGATGTCACTCCTTCAAAATCAGGGGCAGGTAGCTGTCAAACCCACACCCCTGGCCAAAGGCAAAACATTGAATTGCCCGATACATCAGGCCGGCCAGCGAGGTATCGCTGGCGAGCGCCCACGGCGTGGCGCTGGCCCCGATGACCAGCACGTGCCCGCCGCCGGCGTGCGGAAAATAGAGGATGGTGCCGGCATCGGTGGCGGTGGTGTTGCCGCCTCCCGGATGCTCGGTGGCGCCAACAAGATTTTGAACATCCGTGCAGGTCAACGTTTGAGTTATGGTATTCAGCAAATCATTCACGCGAGCCGGGGTGGTTGTGCCCGGCTGGTTGTGGTTGGTTCCAGAGGCCAGAATCAACGGCTCCTGCCCCGGCGCCAACCCGGGAATGGACATACCGCTGGCCCAGGTATCCACTTCGTGGCCAACGGCGTATGTGGGGATGGTGACGCCCGGCACGAGCCGCCCGTTACCAAACAGGTCATCAACATTTAAACCGCTGCCCTGCCACAACCAGTGATTGGTGTTCTGCGCTTTCCACTGACCAAAACAGAACGGCTGGGGAAAACACGGGAAAACAAGATGGCTGGATACCCCCAGCTCCCGGTAATTATCGCCGCCGTTACACGCCGCCGCATAATCGTGCGAACCCATATATTTTCCGTCAATGCCGCTTTGCAGATCGGCCAACCCCAGAATGGGCGCTTGCAGGTATTTCCGCACCTCAATGGATTTGTCATTGCCGTACACCACCCGCCACTGGGCCATATTCCCCGCCGGAGCAATCACGCTGCCGCCGGCGTCCAGAAACTGAGACATCGTGGTAAACATCCCGTCAGACCAGTACTCGTGGTGCGAGTGGGGCATCAGCACCTTGTAATCCGTTGCAGTAATTAACCCGGCATCAAAATCATCATCGCTGTACACATCGTAATCAAAACCCTGCGCATCAAGCCACTGCACCATATACATCGAGTTGGGCGCGCGCACGCTGTACCCGCCTTTTGTGGTTGGGGTGATGGGGCTGGCTTCCACCGAGGGACGGTGCCAGCCGTGATAATAAGACAGCGACACGCCATCGCCCAGTTTGCTGTAGGCCGAGTTGTTGCCCCCGGCGATGTAAGTAGTGGTCAACGGGTGGCGCGTCCGGGAGATGACGTTTCCGGGGCCGTAGCCCAGCGGCCAGTGGTTGTAAGCGTTCCAGGTGTTGGTGGGCAACACCACGGCAATTGGGGCGCGGGGCGCGGCGGGCGCAGGCCGAATGGCAATGGCCCGCACAGAAAGCGGCACGTCGTCCGGCGAGGGCTGGTAATCGGGGGCAACCAGCTCCTGCACAGCGTACATCCCGGACTCGGTTCCCGGCGGGATGGGCAGTTGCGCCGTCAGCGACCAGCCGGCATCCACAATCTCATCGTGGTTCAGCCGGAACGATTTGCCCGTGTTGGTGAGCACCCCGGCCATGCCGGGGTTGCCGTGGTTGACCACCACGCCCGCAAAATGGTTGGGCGAGGCGTCGGTGACGGCCGGATAGGCATCTTCAAAACCCACGTACAAATCCACCAGGTTGAGATTATTGGGGATGGGGTCGCCTTCGGCCAAGCCGCGCTGGCGGCGAGACTCAATCACAGATTGCGGCAGGGCGACCCGCCACAGCGCCCAGGAATCCAGCCGGCCGTCAATGATACCGGTTAAATTGCCCGGCGCTTCCGCCCGCGCGCCCAGCCGGAACGGCACGGTCGAGGTCAGGACCGAAGCCACCGCGCCGGTTTGCGTCCGGCTCACCACCAGCGTGCCGTCAATGTACAACTTCACCTTTGAATTGTTGTAGGTCATGGCCAGATGATGCCAGGTATCCAGCCAGTCATCAAAATTGGGCGGCGCGGGGGCAATGGCGTAGCGGGCCGCATCCAGCGAGGTTGTGGCCGTAGGGCTGACATAGGCGGCAATTCTGCCGTCCGGCCGAACCAGTAGCGCCGCCGCCGCCTGATTAGCCCCATACTGCCCGGCAATTACGGAATAATCCCCGCCCACCAGCGTAGGCAGATACCAGCCCTCCAGCGTAAAACCCGTGCGCCCCGCTAACGTCAAGCCGGGAAACTCAATGAATGAACCGACTTTTGCGGTTTGCGGGGTAACAGAAATAACGCCGGTGCTGGTAATCTGTTTCCAGCCGGCGTTTAGCTGCACCAGCCGGAAAACCTTGTTCACATACGGCGCCGAGGCGTAAATATTGATGGTGTCGCCGGGAGCGTAACTGGTGGCGTCGGTGTAAAAGCCGTACCAGACCTCGTTGCCCACACCGGCGGCCGGTCTGGGGGTTCCCATCGCCACCGCGATGCCGGTGACACCGGCAAAAATAGCAACTACCAGCGCAAAGGTGAGTGAAATGATGAGTGTTTTTCGCATGATTCCCTCCGGGTTGGCAATGACCCCTCCGCCTTTTAATGTACGGGGGCCTGATTCAGGTTGATGATTTGTGCAACGGCATTTGCTGTCAGTGGAGTCAACCCCGGTCTGGTTCAACATTCCACCGTTATACTGCAATTAGTTTGAAACCGACACTTTTCTAAAAACAAGTATGTCATGCCCGAATGTATTTATCGGGCATCCAGCGCAGGGTTACAGCCGTAGATTCCCGCCAAAAGCATGCGGGAATGACGCCAAAAAGTTTCGGTCTCATTCTGTTTTC
>RFJF01000617.1 GCA_003695455.1 Chloroflexota bacterium | reverse complement strand
GCCATTGCCATTGACAGTGAGGGCAACCTGTACGTTACAGACACCGGCAACAAACGGGTAGAAAAATTCAGCCCCGACGGCCAGTTTTTGCAACTGTGGGGCGGCGGCGGCATTGTGCCCGGCAAATTTGAAGAACCGGTGGGCATCACCATTGACACCGAAGGCAATTTTTATGTGGCCGATACCTGGAACCGGCGGGTGCAAAAATTTGACCGCGACTTCAACCCTGTTCTGCAGTGGGATGTTGCCGGCTGGGACAGCGAGAGCGTGGTCAACAAACCCTACATTACCACAGACCCGCAGGGCCGCGTTATTATCAGCGACCCCGAAGGCTACCGCGTGATTGCCTACAACGGCAGCACCGGCGATGTGCTGGTTACGTGGGGGCAGTTTGGGCAGGATTTGGCCTCGTTTGGCCTGCCCGTTGGCCTGACAACAGACGCCCAGGGTAACCTGCTGGTGGTGGATTCAGACAACAACCGGGTGATGAAATTCCAGATTCCGGCAATTCAGACAGAACAATAATCCCACCAAAAAACCGATTGCCAGCCGCAGGCAGGTATGATAAGATAGAATGACCGTTTAACAACGTGAGGCAGGATAAAACGCCCAATGGATAATATTATTAAAGCTATCACATCTGCCGTGGCAGGCAACCGGCTGGAAAACCCGGCCGTTGCCAACGCGTACTCAAAATTAAAATCACTGCTCCGGCAAAAATACGGCAGCGATAGTGATTTGGTTGATGCAGTGGAGCGGCTGGAAAAGAAACCCGACTCGCCGGGGCGCAGGGCGTTTCTGGAAGAAGAGTTTGCGGCAAACCAGGTTAACCTGGACCCCGACATTCGTAAAGCCGCCCAAAAATTACTTGATGCCCTCTTTCCCAAACCTGCCGCCCAAAAATCCACAACACAGAGCCCGCTGCAACGGCCCGCACGCCCGGAGCATTTTACCGGGCGCAATGCTGAACTTGAGCAACTGGCAGAAATTGTGCAACCGGGCCACATTGTCAATCTGTGCGGGCCGGCCGGCGTTGGCAAAAGCGCACTGGCTGCAGAACTGGTCTGGAAAATGACCGTCCGCAACCAGCCGCCGGAGATGTTCCCCGATGGCGTGGTGTATCACAGTTTTTACACCCAACCGCGTACCGATATTGCCGTTGAAGAAATTGCCCGCATTTTCCACGAAGAACCCATCCCCTCACCCTACGAGGCGCTGAACCGGGCGCTGTCCAACCGCCGCGTGTTGCTGGTGCTGGATGGCGCAGAACTGGCCGACGACCTGCCGGGCATTTTGGCCGCATGTAACGAATGCGGCGTGCTGGTAACCAGCCGCACCTGCGTTGACAGCATTACAGACCAGTTTCCGGTGGGCCCCCTGCCCGCCGAGGCCGCCTCGCAAATGTTCAAAGCGTGGGCAGGCTGGCAAACCGATGATGTGACCGCCCGGATTGCCGGATTGCTGGGCGGATTGCCGCTGGCAATTCGGCTGGCAGGCCAATTTGTGAGCGCCCAAAAAATCAACGCCGCCGATTATCTGGCCTGGCTGGAAACCACGCCGCTGCCCCAAATGAGTACAGAAGAACGCCCGCAAAACGTATTACCGCTGGTGCTGGATTACAGCCTGGGCCAGGTTAGCGAAACCGCGCGGCAGGCGCTGGCCGTGGCCGGCCTGCTCACCCTGGCCCCGTTTGACCCGGAGGCCGTGTACAAAACATTGGCCATTCAACCCGGTCACGGCCTGGTTTCGGCCATCCGTGGCCTGTTTCAGCAGAAACAACCCCGGCAGGTTCCGCAAGTTCGGCTGGCGCTCAGAGAATTGAGCAAGTACGGCCTGCTGTGGTGGTTTGGCGAACGATTTGAAATCAGTCACCCGTTTATTTACACCTACGCCAAACAAAATCTTACCCCGCCGCCCAAAGCAATCCGGCGGCTGGCTACCTATTTTATGGCGCTGGCCTGGGAACACGGCGCCGCCGGCCCCAAAGGCGACTCGGTGCTGGAAGCCGACCGTGTACATTTTATGCACGTGATGAAAGAGTGCGTGGAGTGGACAGAATGGGAAGCTGCGCACGGCCTGGCCGCCGCCACTGAAGATTATCTGGACCGGCAGGGATATCTGGCCGACCGCATTACCGCCAACGAAATCGGGTTGATTGCCTCGTGGCAGTTGGGCCGCCCCAGCGAGGGGGCGTGGTTGGGCAATCTGGGCGATACGTACCGCACCATGGGGCACGCCAAATGGGCCATTGAGCATTTTGAAAAGGCGCTGGCCACTGCCCGCGCCTCCGGCGACCGGCGCAGCGAAGGCAACAGCCTGGGCAATCTGGGGCTGGCCTACCGCGACTTGGGTCAAATTGAGCAGGCCAAAACATATCTCAAACAGGCTCATTCCATTTTTGAAGATATCCGTTCGCCCAGCGCCGGGCTGGTTCACGACTGGCTGATGGAGCTGGAAGAGATGGAAGACGAGTAACTCCGCACCGTGTACCGCCCGTTTTGAAACGCAAATTCGTCACCCTTGCCCATCAGTGCTATAATGCCCCGCTTGAAATCATTGCAAAAGAAACCGCACGAGGACGGTTGAATGGGCAAACCCCAAAAACTGCTGATTACCGCGGGAACGCTGGCCGGCTTGTGCCTGCTGGGTTTTATTGGCGCCCGAATTGGTGTGGCGGTGGTCAGCGGCCCGCCCGACAACCTGGGTCACAAAAACGGCAGGCTTGCGCCCTGCCCGGATACACCAAACTGTGTCTCCAGCCAGGCCGCCGATGCCGGGCACAGCATTGAACCGCTGGCCTTCAGCGGCAGCGCCGATGACGCCCGCGCCCGGTTGCTGGCCGCCCTGAACACCGTTCCCCGGCTGACGGTGGTAACTGATGACGGCAACTACATTCACGCCGAAGCCCGCTCGCTGATGTGGGGCTTTGTGGACGACAACGAGTTTTACATTGATGAAGCCGCCGGCGTGATTCACGTGCGGGCCGCCGCCCGGCTGGGTGTTAGCGATTTGGGCAAAAATCGCCAACGCATCGAAGCCATCCGCGCCGCGTTTTAAACGCAGCGCCAACAACCAGAATTTGCACAGGCGCAAGGTTGATTTGTCGGCCTTGCGTCACTTTTTGTAACAAAAAAGATAACAGAAACCAAAGGTACGAATGATTACAGAACGGACAGACCTGAGAAACATTGCTATTATTGCCCACGTAGACCACGGCAAAACCACGCTGGTTGACGGAATGCTCAAACAGGGGCGCGTTTTCAGAAGCAACCAGCAGGTGGCCGAGCGCGTCCTCGACTCAAATGACCTGGAACGCGAACGCGGTATTACCATTCTTTCAAAAAATACCGCCATCAGCATCCCCAACCCAACCACGGGCGAACTGGTAAAAATCAACATTGTTGACACGCCCGGTCACGCCGATTTTGGCGGCGAGGTTGAACGCGTACTCAACATGGTTGACGGCGTGCTGCTGCTGGTAGACGCCGCCGAAGGCCCCATGCCCCAAACTCGCTTTGTACTGAAAAAGGCACTGCAACTGGGCCACAAAGCCATTGTGGTCATCAACAAAATTGACCGCAAAGACGCCGACCTTGACCGGGTGCTGAACGACACCTTTGACCTGTTCATAGAACTGGGCGCCAGCGAGGAGCAGGCCGATTTTCCGGTTGTGTATGCCATAGCCACCACCGGGCAAGCCGGCCTCAGCCCCCAACTGGAACCCAACCTGCAACCGTTGTTTAACGTAATTTTGCACGAACTCCCCGGCCCGCGGGTGGATGCGGAGGCCCCGCTGCAAATGCTGGTCACCACGCTCGATTACGACACCTACCGGGGAGTTACCGCCGTGGGGCGTGTTTTTGCCGGGCAAATCAACCAGGGGCAGCGTGTGGCTCGCTTAACGGCCGCCGGTGAAAATATACCGGAACAGGTCAGATATTTGTACGTTCACCAGGGGCTAAACCGGGTTGAAGTTGAATCAGCCACCGCCGGCGAAATTGTTGCCATTTCCGGGCTGGAAAATGTAGCCATTGGTGAAACGCTGGCCGATGCCGAACACCCGCTGCCGCTACCCACTATTCGGGTAGAGGAACCCACGGTGCGGATGACGTTTGGCGTCAACACATCACCCTTTGCCGGACGCGAAGGCCAGTGGGGCACATCGCGCAAGCTGCGCGAACGGCTGCACGAGGAACTCAAACACAACATTGCCCTGCGGGTGGAAGACACCGACAGCGCCGACACGTTTATGGTATCTGGCCGGGGAGAACTGCACCTGGCCATTCTCATTGAAACCATGCGCCGTGAAGGCTACGAATTTCAGGTGTCGCGGCCGGAGGTGATTTTCCGGCAGGATGAAAACGGCCAGACGCTTGAACCGTACGAGGAAGTATTCATTGAAACCAGCCCCGAAACCGTGGGCGCCGTGGTAGAAATGCTGGGCCGGCGGCGCGGTGAAATGCAACACACCGAAAGCCGGCCCGACGGCACCGTCTACATGACCTTTCTGGCTCCCACGCGGGGGTTACTGGGCTTCAGGTACCAGTTTTTAACAGCCACCAAAGGCGTGGGCATTATGCACACTATTTTTCACAGTTACGGCCCGTTAAGCGGCAAAATCCACGGCCGTTCGCGGGGGTCGCTGGTGGCGTGGGAAACCGGCACAACCACAACCTACGGGCTGGAAAACTCTGAGGTGCGCGGCACGTTGTTTGTGGGGCCGGGCGTAGATGTGTACGGCGGCATGGTTGTGGGTGAGCATCAACGGCCCGGCGATTTGGATGTGAATGTTTGCAAGCGCAAACAGATGACCAACATGCGGCAGGCTTTCAGAGATGTTGACCAGCGGCTCACGCCTCCGCGTGTCATGAGCCTGGATGAAGCCATTGAATATTTAACCGACGACGAACTGCTTGAGGTTACGCCCAAAAACCTGCGCATCAGAAAGCGAATTTTAGACCGTCCGGAACGGGCCAGAGAGGCCAAACGCGCCAAACAAACCCTCGGCGTGTAGTTTGTTCGTTACTCCGTCAAATCGTTGCCGGGCAGGGTAAAAAAGAAAGTACTGCCCTGCCCGGCCGTTGAATTTTTAACCCCCACGCGGCCGCCCAACCGCTCCACAATTCGGCGCACAATAGATAACCCCAGCCCGTGTCCCTTTGTACGCACCTGATTAAGCCGGGTAAACTCGGTAAACAGCGCCGGCTGTTCCTCTGCCGGTATCCCGGCACCGTTATCCTGCACCCAAAAACAAATCTGGCCGTCACCTTCCGGGGCTGCGCCCAGCACAAGCTGTGGCGGCCTGCCGCCATATTTCAGGCCGTTACTCAAATAATTGACCCACACCTCTTCAACCCACGGCGCGTGGCCCACTGCCACCGGCCAGACATCCGGCTCGCTAATCCGGGCAGCCGCCGACTCGATTTCCAGCACCAGCCGCTCTTTGGCCCGGCCCACAATTGCCGCCATGTCTAACGGTTTAGCCGAAACCGTACCCTTGCGCACATTTGCCAGCAGCAGCAACTCATTAACAATGTTAATGGTGTGCTGTGCTGATTGTTCAATGCCCTGTGCAAACTCGGCCAGATCATCAGAGGTAATGGTTTCTGAAAACTCCGTGAGATAGTTGGCGTACGCCACCATATTGCCCAGCGGGTTCTTCAGGTTGTGGGCCACGGTGTGAGCAAAGGCGTCCAGTTCGGCATTTTTGGTTTCCAGCTGCTTCTGCAGCTTGCGGATGGTGAGGTGCGCGTTCACCCGCGCCAGAGTCTTTTCAACCTGAATGGGTTTTACAATGTAATCCACCGCCCCAAGTTCAAAACCGCGCACTTCGTCCACCACATCATTCAGGGCGGTCATAAAAATTACCGGAATATCCTGCGTTGCGGGGTTGGCTTTTAAACGGCGGCAGGTTTCAAACCCGTCCAGGCCGGGCATCATCACATCAAGCAAAATCAAATCCGGCAATATTTCCGGAATCACATCCAGCGCCGTCTGCGCCCGGGTGTGAATAAATACTTTGTGACCGGCGTGCTCCAGTGCCTCAAACAACACCCCCAAATTTGTGGGGTGGTCATCAATAATCAAAATTACGTTTTGCGAATGGGTCATGGCGCCAGTCAGATGATGTGTCTCTATTGAATGTGATGCAGCAAATCAAACGCCGTTTCATCATACAACAGTAGGCACAAGTGGGCAAGCTTTCAAAGAATCTGTTACCGGCGGCCAACAGTGCTGCAATTTTGTGCTAAAGGTTTCACAATGATTGCCGATGAATTTAAAGGGTCGCCGGGCATCTGTCTGCGCCAACACCACTATTAAAATGGGAGAAATAACAAATTATGAAATTTGGTATCAGAGTAAAACTGTTTGGCGGATTCTTACTGACAGCCGCCGCACTGGCTATTACGGTAGCCGTGGGCGTGTACAGCCTGAATTCCATTCGCATGGCGGTTACTAAACTGACGGATGAAGAACTGGTGGTGGTGCGACATGCTGAACAACTGCGTGCTGTTGCCCGCACAGAACAGGAATTGATTACCGATTATGCCCTGACCGCCAACCCGGCTTCCAAATCCGAACTGGACGAGCAGCGCAAAATGTTTAACAACGAACTGGCGGCCATCACCCCCATGCTGGAGGGCGATGAAACTGCGTTGATGCAGGAAATTGCCGCCGATGAAGAACAGTTTGTGTCTGCCGGTCTGCAAATGGCCGACCATTTCCACCAGGGAAGTCAGATTGCGGGTCTGGCACAAATGAGAAAATTTGATGCCGCCGGTGAAGAATTTATTGGACAACTGGGGCAGGTGGCCGATTCGGCCAACGCCGCAGCCGAAACCCTGCAAGCAGAAATTGAGCAAACCGAGACCGGCGCTATGCAATTGATGCTGGGCGTTGGCATTGTGGCAACCCTGTTTGCACTGGCGCTGGGGCTGTACCTGTCGCAGCTGATTTCACGGGGGGTGCGCTCGGTGGCGCGCGTTGCCGACGGGCTGGCTACAGGCAATATTGAGCAAGAACTGGACGTTGTCCGCAGTAAAGATGAACTGGGCAAAATGATGATTTCGTTCCAGCATCTTATGGCCTACATGCGAGAAATGGCCCGCGTTGCCGACCGGATGGCAAAGGGAGATTTGACCGCCAATATCTCGCCAAAATCTGAGCATGATGTGTTGGGTCATGCTTTTTCAGAAATGGTGGTCAAACTACGCCAATTGGTGAATGAGGTGATGGACAACGCCAATGCGCTGGGGGCGGCATCGGCGCAACTGTCTGCAGCCGCCGAACAATCCGGCGCGGCCTCACAACAAGTGGCAACTACAATTCAGCAAATTGCAGACGGCTCCCACCAGCAAGCCGAAAGCATTGCCACATCGGTGGACATTGTTGAACAGGTAGCCCGCACCATTGACGGTGTGGCACAAGGGGCGCAGGAACAGGCGGCGGCGGTGGGCAAATCCTCAATTATCACGGGGCAAATTGGAACGGCCATTGAGCAGGTGGCAGAAAACGCGCAGGTTGGCGCCGAGGGGTC
>RFJF01000054.1 GCA_003695455.1 Chloroflexota bacterium | reverse complement strand
GACATTGTGGAACCGGCGCTGCCCGCGTTTCTGCTGCCCGGCAACACGCTGACCATCCGGCTGGCCCGGCCCGTAGAAATTGAAGCCGACGGGCAGACTCACCGGCTGCGCACCCACCACCAAAATTTGGACCAAATTCTGGCCGCGGCAAACATCACCCTGGCCCCCCGAGATGAACTGTTTGCCAACAACCGGCAAATTGCCCCCCCGGCCGCCGACGCCGCCGAATCACTGCACCGCCTGCTGGCCCAAGCCGACCAGCCCGCCGCGAGACCGGCAACGCTCCGGTTGGTGGTTCGCCGGGCCGTGCCTGTGGTGTTGCAGGACGGCGCAAACCACGTCGAGTTTACTTCGGCCCGCGACACTGTGGCCCAGGCGCTGCACGAACAGGGCATCTCGCTCTTTCCGGAAGATGTGGTGACGCCCGCCCCGGAAACACCACTGGCGGCGGGTATGCAAATTGTCATCAAACGAGCCACACCGGTCACCATTCAGGCCGATAGCCGGACCATCCGGACGCGCACCCAAATGCAAACCGTTGGGCAACTGCTCGCTGAACAGGGTATTCCGCTGATGGGGCAGGATTTCACCCGCCCCGCCTTTGACCAGCCGCTTGCTGCCGGCGACAGCGTGGAAGTGGTGCGGGTGCGTGAAACTTCGGAATTTGCAGAAGAATACATCACCTTTGAAACCCAATGGGTGCCGGACCCGGACATGGCGCTGGATCAGCGTGAAATCCAGCAAAAAGGGGCTACCGGGGTCTTCAAAAAACGCACCCGCGTACACTACGAAAACGGGCACGAAGTGTGGCGCAAACTGGAAGATGAATGGATGGACCAGGAACCTAACAACCAGGTAATTGCCTACGGCACAAAAATCACCGTACGCACCGCAGACACCCCGGACGGCCCCATTGAGTACTGGCGCAAAATTTCAATGCGGGCCACGGCCTACAGCGCCGCCACCTCCGGCAAAGACCCTGACCATCCCCGTTACGGCATTACCCGCAGCGGGCTGCCGGCCGGCAAAGGCATTGTGGCGGTAGACCCCAAAGTTATCCCGCTGATGACCAAACTGTACGTTGAGGATTACGGCCCGGCGCTTGCCGGCGACACAGGCGGGCGCATTCTGGGCAAGCACATTGATTTGGGTTTTCCGGAAGACGAACCGCTGCCCACAATTTTTGAATGGCGAGATGTGTACCTGCTCACCCCCGTCCCCCCCGCCGACCAAATACGCTACGTACTGCCCAACTGGCCGCAAAAATAAAAGGCTGAAGGAGAAAGGATGAAGGCGTGGTTCGTTTTGGCAGACTTTCAACTTTACAAATTCACCGGCTTGCATGCCCGATTAAAACGTGAAAAATAAAACGTAATGTGCGATTCAGGCAAAAATTCTTACGTTTTACGCTTTACGTTTTCCGCAGGTATCCGGCAGAACCAACAAATTTGTAAAGTTAATGGTGCGGGCGAATGAACCACGCCGAAATTGGTAAAGATAACCCGGTAAAAAAGTGAAGCACGCCGGAATGAACCAGGATGAACATATCAACACTGCTTAAAAAATATGGCCTGTCGCCCAAAAAGGGGCTGGGTCAAAATTTTCTGGCCGATGCCCACCACCTGCAAAAAATTGTGGAGGCCGCCGGGCTGACTCCCGCCGACACGGTGCTGGAAATCGGCCCCGGCCCCGGCACGCTCACCCGGCTGCTGGTCGAGGCCGCCGGACAGGTCATCGCCGTGGAACTGGATGCCGCAATGGTGCATCTGCTCCGCACCGAATACGGCCACCTGCCCAACCTGACCGTGGTGCAGGCCGATATTCTGCAAACCCGCATGCAAGAGCTGCTGCCGGACGCCGCGCGCCCGTACAAAGTGGTAGCCAACCTGCCCTACTACATCACCAGTGCCGCTATCCGCCACCTGCTGGAAAGCACCCCCCGCCCGCAGCGGGTGGTGGTCACCATTCAAAAAGAGGTGGCCCAGCGGATTGTGGCCCAACCGGGGCAAATGAGCCTGCTGGCGGTGAGCGTGCAATTTTACGGCGCGCCGGTGCTGGTTCACCAGATTCCGGCAGGGGCATTTTATCCGCCGCCCAAAGTAGATTCGGCGGTGGTGCGGATTGACGTTTTTCCGCAGCCGGTGGTTGAAACCGCCGCCCCCGAGGCATTTTTTCGGGTGGTCAAAGCCGGCTTCAGCCAAAAGCGAAAACAACTCAAAAACACACTGGCCGCCGGGTTGCACCTGCCCGGCGCAGAAGTAACATCCGCTTTGCGCACCGCCGGAATCGAACCGAGCCGCCGGGCGCAAACGCTCAGTCTTGAGGAGTGGGGCCGGCTGGCGGCAGCGCTCAACGCGGGCAGCTAAACAGGGAGAAACACATGGCAACCATCAAATGGGGAATTATCGGCTGCGGAGACGTGACCGAAGTTAAAAGCGGGCCGGGTTTTCAAAAAGCCAAAAATTCAGAGCTGGTCATGGTGATGCGCCGCAACGGCAAACTGGCCCGCGATTACGCCCGCCGGCACAACGTTCCCCGCTGGACGGACGACGCCGCGGCGCTGGTCAACAACCCGGACGTGGACGCAGTGTACGTGGCTACGCCGCCGTCATCGCACCAGGAATACACGCTGCTGGCCGCGCAGGCCGGCAAGCCGGTTTACGTTGAAAAGCCGATGGCGCTCAATTT
>RFJF01000616.1 GCA_003695455.1 Chloroflexota bacterium | reverse complement strand
GGGCGGCAGGCATTGCGAGATGCACTGTACGCCACCAGCGGATTTGACGGCATCACAGGCAAGCTGAGCTGCAATGAAATGGGCGACTGCGCAGACCCGAAAATTGCGGTCAACCAGATACAAAACGGCGAATACGTGCCCGTTTACCAAAACGGCAAAATGATCGGTGAAATGGCCGGCGGCGGCGAAGCGATGGAAGGCGAAACCCTGGCGCTCCCGGAATGCGATACGCCTACGCCGGTCAGCGTTCAGCTTCAGTGGGTTACACAATCGCAATTTGCCGGCTACTTTGCCGCCCGCGACAAGGGATTCTACAATGACTTCTGCCTTGATGTGACCATTCTTGAAGGCGCGGTTGATATTGTGCCGCAGCAGGTAGTAGCCTCCGGGCAGGCCGAATTTGGCTTGGCCTGGGTTCCCAAAGTGCTGGCTTCGCGGGCAGAAGGCGCCAATCTGGTGAACATTGCCCAGGTATTCCAGCGCAGTGGTACGCTTGAAGTCTCGTGGGCCGATGCGCCGGTGGCCACTATCGCCGATATGCGCGGTAAAAAGGTTGGCACCTGGGGCTTTGGCAACGAGCACGAACTGTTTGCCGCCATGCGGTTGGAAGGCATTGACCCGGACAATCCCGACGACGTGACCGTAGTGCAGCAGAGTTTTGACATGCTGGCCCTGCTCAACCGCGAAGTGGACGCTGCCCAGGCCATGACCTACAACGAGTACGCCCAGGTTCTGGAAGCCGAAAACCCCGAAACCGGTGAGCTGTACCAGCCGGAAGATTTGGTGGTGATTGACTTTAACGACGTGGGTACGGCCATGTTGCAGGACCACGTGTTTGTGGATGCCGACTGGCTGGCGCAGGAAGGTAACGAAGATATTGCGGTGCGCTTCCTGGCGGCCAGCTTTATGGGGTGGCAATTCTGCCGCGACAATTTTGACGAGTGTGTGCAGGTGGTGCTGGATAACGGCCCCACCCTGGGCGAAGGCCATATGCGTTGGCAGCTCAACGAAATCAACAAACTGATCTGGCCCTCGCCGGAAGGCATTGGCATTATGGATGCCGGGTTGTGGAATCAAACGGCCACCATCTCTGTTGAAGGCGGCGTAATCCCGGAACTGCCCGGTGACGATGCTTACCGCACCGATTTGGCTACACAAGCTCATCTGTACCTGAGCGGTGATATTACCGGCGAAAGCTACACCCCGATTGACGTTGAAGTAACGCCCGGCGGCGAATAAACAACCTGATTTGTCCCAACGGCGGGGCAAAAAATAAATTAGTAGAGGGTGTTCCCGCAAACTTTGTTGGAACACCCTCTCACTTTCCCTGACAGCTAAACCGGGGTTGGAAAATGGAAATCATCGTGTACAATCTCTACTATTCATCCGCAATTTCCGGTTCAAAACCCCGTATCAAACACCAAAACAAAATATTAAATTCACCGTAAAAACAAAGGAGGTTTTTCATGGCACGAATTGTAAAAGGCGCACTGTTGCAGGCCAGTTGGACGGGCGACAAAGAGAGTATGATTGAAAAACACATCGGCTACGCCCGGCAAGCCGCCGAACAGGGCGCGCAGGTAATGTGTTTTCAGGAACTGTTTTACGGCCCCTACTTCTGCCAGGTGCAGGACCGCAAATTCTACGGCTACACCGAACACATCCCCGACGGCCCCACCACCGAAAAAATGCAGAAACTGGCCCAAGAAACCGGCATGGTACTCATTGTGCCCATGTACGAGGAGGAAAACACCGGCGTATACTACAACACCGCCGCCGTCATTGACGCCGACGGCACTTACCTGGGCAAGTACCGCAAAACCCACATTCCGCAGATTGACGGCTTTTGGGAAAAATTCTACTTCCGGCCCGGCAATCTGGGCTACCCCGTGTTTGATACCGCCGTGGGCAAGGTGGGCGTTTACATTTGCTACGACCGCCACTTTCCCGAAGGCGCACGCATGTTAGGGCTGAACGGCGCAGAGATTGTTTTCATCCCGTCGGCCACCTCGCGGGGATTATCGCAGCATTTGTGGCGCATTGAGCAGACCAGCCACGCCATTGCCAACGGTTACTTTGTAGGAACCATCAACCGGGTGGGCATTGAGAAAGACATTGGCCCCAACGATTTTTACGGCCAGAGTTACTTCTGCACCCCGCGCGGTGAGTTTGTGGGCGATGTGGGCCACGCCTACGACGAAGAATTACTGGTGCGTGACCTTGATTTGGACCTGATTAAAGAAGTTCGCAACACCTGGCAATTTTACCGCGACCGCCGCCCGGAAATGTACGGCAAAATCACCGAGGCATAACGCACGCGAAACCTGTTGCGTGTGCTGTGACACGCAATACGCAACACGCAGGCCGCAGAAAACAGCACGGAATTTGTAAAGATAACACAGTGTGTAAATAAACCACACTGTCATCTGTGTTCTGTCATCTGAAATCTGTAATTTGTACAAGGAGGTACACATGGAATTTGCGTTTACATTCAAGGGAAATTTTACCCCCCAGCGCAGCATCGAACTGGCCCAATCGGCAGAATACTGGGGCTTTAACTACTGCTGGGCCTTTGATTCTCACGTATTGTGGAAAGACCCCTACCCCATTTTTTCATTGCTGGCCTGGAACACCGCCCGCCTCAAATTTGGCACCTGCGTCACCAACCCCGCCGTGCGAGACATCACCGTGACGGCCAGCCTGCTGGCAACACTCAACGAAATTTCCGGCAATCGCATGGTCATCGGCATTGGCCGCGGCGACAGCTCGCGCCGGGTGCTGGGCAAAAAACCCACCACCGTGGCCCAACTCAAAGAAGCCACGCTCAACATCCGCGAGCTGGTGGAAGGACGGGAAATTAACTACGCCGGCGTGCCCACCCGGCTTGAATGGGCGCGCAACCAAACTCTGCCCCTGTGGGTGGCCGGTTACGGGCCAAAAGTTCTGCGCTCGGCGGGCAGCTACGCCGACGGTATCATCATGCAGTTTGCCGATCCGCACCTTATCAAATGGTGCATTAGCCACGTTCACGAAGGCGCCAAAGAAGCCGGACGCGACCCCTCGGAAATTCAGGTGATGGCCGCCGCGCCGGTTTGGGTGTCTGACGACATCGAAAAAGGGCGCGAGCAAACCCGCTGGTTCCCGGCTATGGTGGGCAATCACGTGGCCGATTTGGTGCAGCGTTACGATGACGGAACCCTGCCGGATGAACTGACCGCCTACATCAAGGAACGTAAAGGCTATGATTACCGCAAACACGCCGACAAGGAATCCCATTCGATGGATTTTGTCTCTAACGAGGTGATTGACCGCTTCTGCATCATTGGCCCGCCGGAAGAACACATCCGCCGGCTCAGAGAGTTGCAGGAGGTAGCCGGGGTGGACCAGTTCAACATTTACCTGATGAGCGGCGAAGAGGAGTACACGCTGGAAGCCTACGGAAAATATATCATTTCAGAAATGAACAAAAATGGGTGAAAGGAGTTTCTGATGGCAACCCTGATTAAAAACGGCACTGTTGTTACCGCCGGCGATACCTTCAAAGCCGATGTGCTGGTTGACGGCGGAAAAATTGCCATGCTGGGGCAAAACATCCCGGCAGACGGCCACGAGGTGATTGACGCCGAGGGACTGCTCCTGCTGCCGGGCGGCATTGATGTTCACACCCACCTTGAGTTGCCCTTTGGCGGCACCGTCTCTTCCGATGACTTTTTCACCGGCCAGCGCGCCGCCGCCTTTGGCGGCACCACCACCCACATTGATTTTGTCATCCAGCCGATGGGCGGCACACTCAAGCAGGGCGTGGATGACTGGCACGCCAAAGCCGACCACAAAGCCTGCATTGATTACGGTTTTCACATGGCTATTACAGATTTGCGCGACGACGTAATGGCCGAAATCCCCTCGATGCTGGACGAAGGTATCACCAGCCTCAAGCTGTTCATGGCCTACAAAGGGCTGTTCCAGGTGGATGACACCACCCTCTACCGGGCCATGACCACCGCCGCCGAACACGGCATGCTGATTATGGTTCACGCCGAAAACGGCGACGTAATTGCCGAGCGGCGGGCCAAACTGCTGGCCGAAGGCAAAACCGAGCCGAAATATCACGCCGTGGCCCAACCGGCGCTGGTTGAAGCCGAAGCCACCGGCCGCGCCGTGACTCTGGCCGGAATTGCCGGCGCACCGCTGTACGTGGTTCACATGACCTGCGAAGAATCGGTGGAACAGTTGGCCTGGGGCCGGGCCAAAGGCTTCCCGGTAATGGGCGAAACCTGCACCCAGTACCTGTTTGTCTTTGAAAAAGACCTGGCCCGCCCCAACTACGAAGGCGCAAAATTCATCTGCTCGCCGCCGGTGCGCCAGCCCAAAGACGCGCCTGTGCTGTGGGATGCGCTGGCAAACCACACCCTGCAAGCCGTCTCCACCGACCACTGCCCCTTCTGGTTTGAAGGCGGCGTCAACGGGCGCATCCCCGGCAAGGAACTGGGCAAACCCAGCTTCGATAAAATTCCCAACGGTATGCCCGGCATTGAGGACCGCATGGCCGTGATGTGGCATCACGGGGTGAACGGCGGCCACTACAGCGCCAACCGCTTTGTAGAAATCACCGCCACCAACCCGGCCAAAATTTTTGGCCTCTACCCGCGCAAAGGCACCATCAGCGTGGGCGCCGACGCCGACATTGTGCTGTGGGACCCCAACAAAGAACACACCATCTCTGCCGAAACGCACCACATGAATACCGACTACAACGTGTACGAGGGAATGACCGTGCGCGGCTGGCCGGTGCGCACGCTCTTGCGCGGCAACAGCATTGTTGTTGGCAATGACTGGCACGGCGAAGCCGGCAGCGGCCAATTTTTGCGCCGCAGCCCCAACGCGCCGGTTCTGTAACCGTAAATCAATCAGCTTGATTGGAGAGCGCTCTGCCGCAATGGCGAGCGCTCTTTTTTGTCACTTTCATTGAGAAACGGCTTGAGATAAAATGAGAGGGCGTGGGTTCACACATCCCGGAGAACAGCTTTACAAGTTGACCTGTTTTGTTGGCTCTGAACGTGGGACGTGTTGCGTGTGCCGT
>RFJF01000615.1 GCA_003695455.1 Chloroflexota bacterium | reverse complement strand
TTTCATTTGTTACCATCATTTGCTGTGATCGTCATTTGCCGCCGATTGCTGTACGGTCAAAAAAACACCGGGTGTTCCACCAAATTTTGACTTTTCTGCCATACTCACAGTAAACTTTGAACCTGTATTGAACCCAAATTCAGGAGGTTTTTATTTAATGAACACCAAAGCATTAACTGCCGAATTTATTGGAACTTTTACGCTGATTTTTATTGGCGCCGGGGCCGGCGCGCTGGGAATTGGCGGACTGGTGGGTGTGGCGCTGGCCCACGGGTTGGTAATTTTAACGTTTGCTTACGCCTACGGCCCCATATCGGGGGGGCACTTTAACCCGGCCATTACCATCAGTTTGTGGACGGCCAAAGAAGTAGATACGCCAACCGCAGCTGCATACATTGTGGTGCAGCTTGTTGGTGGCATTGTGGGCGCAATTGTGCTGGCTTTTGTGCTGGGCGGCACACAAACCGGGTTGGGCGCAACCGTGTTGGGCGAAGGTGTATCGCCAATACAGGGGCTTGTGCTGGAAGCCATTCTCACCTTTCTGCTGGCTAACGCGGTTCTCAATACGGCCGTTAGCGGCAAGGCCGGAAACGCCGCGCCGGTGGCAATCGGCTTAACTTTGACCCTGGCAATCTTAATGGGTGGGCCGCTCACCGGCGGCTCGCTGAATCCGGCCCGAACGCTGGGCCCGGCAGTTGTTACCGGAAACTTTTCCAATATATGGGCTTACTTTGTGGGACAAATTGCGGGTGGTGCAGTGGCCGCCTTGCTGTACAACAATCTGCTCAAATCCGCCGATTAGCCGGGCACGCTCACTATATAAAAAACCAGGAATACAGGCAGAATCATGAAAAAACTAATAAACGCGCCAGAAAACGTGGTCAGGGAATCGCTGGCGGGGGTGGCCGCGGCACACGCCGACCTGGTGAAAGTCAGTTTTGACCCCGACATCATCATCCGCGCCGGGGCGCCGGTGCAGGGCAAGGTTGGCATTGTATCCGGCGGCGGCAGCGGCCATGAACCAATGCACGGCGGATTTGTGGGCATGGGTATGCTCGACGCGGCCTGCCCCGGTAGTGTGTTCACCTCGCCCACGCCAGACCAGATGGAAGCCGCTACCAAAGCCGTAAACGGCGGCGCCGGCGTGCTGCACATTGTTAAAAATTACACCGGCGACGTGATGAACTTTGAAATGGCCGCCGAACTGTGCGCCGCCGAAGGCATTGAGGTTGAAGCCGTGGTCATTGACGATGACGTAGCCGTAAAAGACAGCCTGTACACCGCCGGACGGCGCGGCG
>RFJF01000614.1 GCA_003695455.1 Chloroflexota bacterium | reverse complement strand
TGGCCCGCAGGGCGGCAAAATCGTGCAGGGCGTGGTGGGTAGACCCCAGCGCGCCGTAGCTGACCCCGGCGCTGATGCCGATGAGTTTGACCGGCCAATCCGAGTAGGCCACATCGTTTTTAATTTGTTCCAACGCGCGGGCCGTCAAAAAGCTGGCCGGCGATACGGCAAACACGCGTTTTCCGGCAGAAGCCAACCCGGCGGAAATGCCCACCAGGTTTTGCTCGGCAATGCCCACTTCCACCATCTGCCGGGGAAGCATCTGCCCAAACGGAACCAGCTTACCCGAGCCACGTGAATCGCTGGTGACAACAATCAGATTGGGATTCTGCCGTCCCAACTGCACCAGTGTGTCGCCCAGTTCCTCAAGATTGGGACGGCCTAATTCCATGAGGACACCTCCGCATTGGGGTTGAGTTGTTCCAGCAGTTGAGCTTCGGCGGCGTCAAGTTCATCCAGCGCCGAGGCGTACTCCACATCGTTGGGCACTTTGTGGTGCCACTTGACGTTGTTTTCCATAAAACTGATGCCGCAGCCTTTGACCGTGCGAGCCAGAATCAGGCTGGGCTTGCCGGTTTCAAACGGTGTTTCCAAAAACACCCGGAGCAACTGTTCAACGCTGTTGCCGTCTACCTGCCGCACGGCAAAGCCAAACGCCCGGAACTTGTCGGGCAGCGGCTCCAGCGCGTTCACCTCCTCGGTGGGGCCGGTGATTTGCAGACCGTTGCGATCAACGATGGCGGTCAGGTTGTCAAGCCGGTAGTGGGCGGCGGTCATAGCTGCTTCCCAACTGGAACCCTCGGCCAGTTCGCCGTCACCCAGCAGGGCAAAAACACGGGCCGGGCTGGAGTCCAGTTTGGCCGCCAGCGCCATGCCCACCGCCACAGACAGGCCGTGCCCCAGCGCGCCGGTGTTCTGCTCAATACCGTTGACTTTGCGGGTGGGATGCCCCACAAAATGAGATTGAAACGTGTTGAGCGTTTCCAGGTGCGCCGCCGGGAAAAATCCGCGCTCGGCCAGTACGGCATACAACGCCTCGACCGAATGGCCTTTGCTCTGCACGTAGCGGTCGCGGTTGGGGTGGCTAAAATTATCCGGCGACACGTTGAGTACGTGGTTGTACAGCACGTTCAAAATATCCACACAAGATAAACTGCCGCCGGTGTGCCCCGCGCCGCCGTGCTTAATCATCGCCAGCACAGATTTGCGGTACCGGATAGATTTAAGTTTTAAATGTGCAACGGTATCATCCATAAGTTTGCGCCCTCACCACATTAACTTGAATAATTATTCAGCTAAATTTATTTATACAATCCGAGTGTATAACAGGTGCGCAAACCGGTCAAAAAACTAGAATATATTTTTTAACCCGAATATTTATGCAGCTTTTGCAATTCTAAAATACCACCCCCGCCGAGAGGATAATGTTGGCATACGGCGTAAATTCGCCAGTGCGGATGATGGCGTGGGCGGTGCGGGTTTGGGATTTAAACGTTTCGTGCGGCACGGCGCCAACCGGCACATCGTCCAGCAGAGCCTTTATCTGCGCCAGATACTCCGGGTTGCCGTCCACCAACTCCTGCGCCACCAGCGCCCGTTCCACTTGCATTTCACTCATCACTACGCGAAGAACGTCTAGGAAAGCAGGGATGCCCTGCGCCAGCGCCAGGTCAATCCGCTGTGTCTCCGGGGGAATGGGCAGACCAGCATCGGCAATGACCAGCGTATCGGTGTGGCCCAACCCGGCAATAACCGCCGAAATGGGTTGGTTGAGCAGTGTACCTTTTTTCATCGGTTTCTCCTGTTTTGTTATTTACCACCGGCTTCCGCCGTGGATTGGCGCACTACCAGCCGGGGGTGGAGTTGCATGCGCCGGATGGGCATCTCCCGGTTGGAAATCCGCTGGAGCAGCATTTCTGCTGCCAGTTGGCCCATTTCATACGAGGGCTGGGCCACCGTTGTCAGTGGCGGGTTGGTGTACGAGGCCAGCGGCACATCGTCGTACCCCACCACTGAAATATCCTGCGGCACGCGCAGGCCGCGCTCAATGGCCGCACTGACAGCGCCCACGGCCATCAAATCGTTGCAGGCAAAAATGGCGGTGGGCGGCTCGGCGGCGGAGAGCATGCGGCGGGCGGCCTCGTAACCGCTCTGAAATTGAAAATCACCTTTGAGAATATGCGACTCAGGAAGGGGGATGTTGGCCGCAGCCAGCGCCTGACGACAGCCGGTCACACGGTCGGCGCTGGGGGTCAGGTCCGAGGGGCCGGTGATGCAACCAACCCGGCGGTGGCCCAGCGACAGCAGGTGTTCGGCTGCCAGCCGCCCGCCCAGTGTGTTGTCGGTCAGCACAGAATCAACGGAGAGGCCGGGTACGTCACGGTCAACCACCATCAGCGGCATGCGCATGTTGCGCACCAGTTGCGAATGTTCCAGCCCGCTTTGCCCAACGGCCACAAAAACAATGCCGTCCACTTGCTTTTCAATGAGGGTGTTGGTGTACAGAAGTTCGCGCGCCAAATCGCCGTCGGAGTTACCGAGGATGACGGTGTACTTTTGTTTGAAGAGGGTCGCTTCGATGCCGCGGGCAACTTCGGCGAAAAAGGGGTTGGCGCTGTCCGGTACAATCACGCCGATGCTGTGGGTCTGTTTGCGGCGCAGGCTGCGGGCCAGCGCATTGGGCTGGTAGCCCAATTCCTCCATGGTCGCCTGAATCCGCTGCCGGAGTTCTTCACTGACCGGGCGGGTCTGGTTGATGACGTGCGAGACGGATGTTACAGACACACCCGCTTTTTCCGCCACATCGCGCATGGTAACGATGATGCACCTCCATTGGCCCAGCGAGACAATCATTGACCTCGCAATCGTTTGCGCAAACGATTGCGAGGTCAATGAT
>RFJF01000053.1 GCA_003695455.1 Chloroflexota bacterium | reverse complement strand
GCTCATATTAAATGTGAGCGTGGTCATATTTGGCCCAAAAATTATTTCCTCCGGCGAGGGGGCATTGATGAAATCAGCGGCGGCCTGCCGGGCTTCTTGCTGCACCGCCAGACAGCGCCGGCTAACCACAAAATTGCTACTGGCCATTGAGTTAGCGGTGGCGTAGTGGTTGGCTACAGCATCAATGACGGCCTGCGGCACCTGCGTTCCGGCCGGGCCGTCAAAAAACACATACGGGCGTCCCTGGTCATCCAGTTCCTGCAATGCCGGAAACTGCGCCCGCACAGGTGATAAATCGAGTGGTTGTGCTGTCATCATCTTCTCCTCTGAAAACAGGATTCAGGGATCGGGAGTCAGGAATTAGGGTGGAGTCTCAGGCGTGTTACCCTGAGCGCAGCAAAGGGGCTCCCGATTGGTGAAATGTTAATTTTGGCGTGGTTCATTTGCCCTTTGGGTCATCTTTACAAAACCCGTGCTGTTTTCTGCGCCCCGCGTGTTGCGTATTACGGCGTACGGAACGCGCAACACATTGCGCGCACGGAATCAACAAGACATCTCGATTTGGAAAGCTGTTCTCCGGGATACGTGAACCACACCTAAGGCGACGTATTCCTGTGCCCGCATTCACCAGTTAGAAATTGGCGGGCAGCAAGATGAAACGAGAGTTTAGACGAGAACCTGCTTATTTGCAAAACAAGGCCAAAAATGTTTAGCCAGGTATTGGTAATACTTATAACGCGCGGCCGTAGTAAGCAGCCCCCACCAACGCCGGTTTTTTGTTAAGAATCACGTACACCGGAATCCGGGCCAGCATATCAGAAAAGCGCCCTTTTTTAACAAATGCGGCCATAAATGTACCGTCTTGTAGCTTGGGCACAATCCGGGGTGGAATACCGCCGCCCAGGTAAATGCCGCCCAGCGTCATGGCTTTTAACGCCACGTTGCCTGCTTCTGACCCCAAAATTGAGACAAAAGCGTTGAGCGTTTCAATGCACAGTTCACTATTCTGGTTAAGCCCGGCCTGAATAATCACCGGTGTGGGGTCAGAGGTCTGAGCTAATTCTGCCTCTACTTGCGGATTTTCTGTGGCGTAGCCGTTCTCTTTGAGGTAGTTGTAAATATTGGGAATGCCCAGCCCGCCGGAGCAAACACGTTCGTAGCTTACGTGATTGTACTTTTCCATCAAATGTTTGAGCAGGCCAATTTCAAACAGCGAGTGGGGCGCAAAGCTGGCGTGCCCGCCTTCGGACGCCACCACCTGATAGCCACCGGCGTGATGAAAAAGAATGGCCTCGCCCAGGCCGGTGCCGGGTGCAACTACCGCTTTGTGCTGCCCCAATGCCCGCTCTACCTGCCCGCCGTTGATAGACAGCAAATCTGTATCCGGTAAATGCGGTACGGCGTGGGCAATTATTTCCAGGTCATTGAGCAGTTTTACTACAGACAGATTGAATTTTTCTGCCAGATGGGTTTCTGACATCACGGGCCAGGACAGGTTGGTCACATCGGCTGTGCCGTCAACCACAGGGCCGGCAATGCCAAATACAGCCCGCGACACGCTCAGTTGCGTGTTTGCCAAAAATATTTCTATAATTTCTTCCAGGCTGGCGTGTTCGGCGCTTTTGAAGGTGGATTCCACTTCGGGTTCAATATCACCAGTCAGCGGAATAATTGCCAGGTCCGTTTTGGTACCGCCAATATCTCCAACAAGCAACATAAAAGTTAATTCCCTCCAAAAAATAAACCCTTTGGGTACTTATCCCGCAGGGTCTGAAATGTATTTTTGTCACTCCATTCATCCAATAACCAGTAACTTAACGCATAACCGCCCGGCTCATTAACTCTTCCTGGCAGTTGACCAACGGCTCATTTTTGGCGGGCGTAACGGGCACGTAGTTACCATCGGCTTGCAGTATGCGGGCGTTCACGTTGTCTTTGGCTATAATTTCAAGAATAGCCATCAACCGTTCCTTGAGTGGAAAATCCTCAACAGGGAACAATGTTTCGATGCGGCGGTCCAGGTTGCGGGGCATTAAATCGGCGGAGCCGAGGAAAATATCGGGGTTTCCGCCATTGTGAAAGTAGTAAATACGGGTGTGTTCCAAAAATCTACCTACCACGCTGATAACCCGAATATTGTGGCTCAGGTACGGAATACCGGGCCGCAGCCCGCAAATTCCCCGGATTTGCAGTTCGATTTTAACACCGGCCTGAGAAGCGCGATACAGTTGCCGGATAAACGCCGGGTCAATCAGTGAATTCATTTTGAAAATGAGTTTAGCCGGTTTACCTTTTTTGGCCCAGACAATCTCACGGTCAATCAGGGCGGCAAACTGGTTGCGCAGGCCGTTGGGCGCTACCAGAAATTTGTTGTAATCTATTTTTTTGGAATAGCCCGTGAGCGCGTTGAACAGGTCAGACGCATCGGCGCCAAATTCTGGCTTGCAGGTGAACAATCCCAAATCGGTGTAAATTTTGGCGGTAGCCGCGTTGTAGTTGCCCGTAGCCAGGTGAACATAACGCCGAATGTTGTCGTCTTCGCGGCGAACTACCAGGCAAATTTTGCTGTGCGTCTTTAAACTCATAAACCCGTAGACTACATGAACGCCTTCGCGTTCAAGGGCTTTGGCCCAGCCAATGTTGCTTTCCTCGTCAAAGCGGGCCTTCAGTTCAACCAACGCCGAAACCTGCTTGCCGTTTTCGCTGGCTTCCATCAGGGCATCAACCACCGGAGAATTTGTACCGGCGCGGTACAGCGTTTGTTTGATAGCCACCACTTTGGGGTCGCGCGCCGCAGCCTTGAGAAAATCAATTACCGGCACAAAAGAATCATACGGATGATGAAGCAGAATATCATTTTCTTTGATAGCTTCAAAAATCTCTTCCCGGCGGCTGAGGTTACGTAACTGCGACGGAATGACCGGCACAAAGGGCGGGTCCTTTAAATCAGGCCGGTCAATAGAAAGCAGGCCCATCAGGCCGCTCAACCCCAGTGGGGCCGCACCTTCAAATGTATCCTCCGGCCTGGTAGAAAGGTTGTTAGCCAGCAGTTGCCGAATATGGTCAGGGGTATTTTGCCCCACCGTGAGCCGTACCACAAAACCAAAGCGGCGGCGGCGCACGGTGGCTTCTATGGCTTCCATCAGGTCGCTGGCTTCGTTGCCCTCAATTTCCAAATCGGCGTTGCGGGTAATGCGAAAATGGTGTGACTCTACAATTTCATAACCGGGAAAAAGTTCGGCCAGATTGTGGGCAATCAGGTCTTCCAGCCAGACAAAGCGGTAGATACGCCGGGAATCGCCGCGAACACGTTTTACGGGGATGAGTCTGGGTAAGGTGTTGGGTACTTTTATGCGGGCAAAGTGCTGGTAGCCGGTTTCGGGGTCGCGTACAATGACGGCCAGGTTAAGGCTGAGACTGGAAATATGGGGAAAGGGGCGGCCGGGGTCTACAGCCAGTGGGGTAAGTACAGGAAAAATCTCATTTTTAAAGTATTCGTCAACACCTTGTTGCTGAGATTTGGTTAAATCCGGGTAGTCATGCAAAAAGACGCCGGCCTGCGCCAGAAGTTGACGCAGATTATCGTAGCAGGTATTCATCACCTTTAAATTGGTGCGCACCTTTTTGCGAATGGCACGTAACTGCTCTGTGGGTGATAATCCATCGGCCGGGGCGGCAGTTACGCCGGCAGCCACCTGCTGCATAATTCCGGCCACACGAATCATAAAAAATTCATCCATGTTGGAACTGTAAATGGCTAAAAATTTCACACGTTCCAGCAATGGGTGCCGTTCTTTTTGAGCCTCTTCCAAAACGCGCCAGTTGAATTCTAACAGGCTGAGTTCGCGGTTAATAAACAACGCCGGATTGTTGAGGTCGTATTCCACTTCCGGCGTGGTTGTTGTTTCAATATTTTTTTTGTTGGCGTCATTACCCCGCGTTGAGGTTGTCAGGGGAGCTACAGACATAAAAAATCCTTATTTAATTTTTGGCTTGTGCCCTGGGCCACCACAACATCAGGCAGGTGTAATAAGTAGGCAGTGTTGGCTGGCGCAAATAGCCTGTCTGCCTCACTGCGTGTACTGATTAACTTTATCAATCAGGTCTGTCAAAATTAAACTTTTAGAAATCAACTCCTCTGCCCCGGCATCGATGGCCCGTTTGGCCTGCGCGCCTTTAATATACGCCGACAGCACCAAAATCGGGATTGATTGTGTCGCCTGATTTTCCTTGATGTGTTTAATAGCCGTGGCGCCATCCATGCCGGGCATCATTAAATCCATGATAATCACATCCGGATGATGGGAAGCCGCCATTTCAACGCCCGTTTGACCATCGGGCGCTTCAAGTACTTCATGGCCGGCTCGGGTGAGGGCTAATCGCAGGAGCATCAATTGGGTAGGTTCGTCATCGACACAAAGAATTGTTGCCATAGGTTTAGAACTCCGGAGAAAATGTGTAACAAATTCCGAGCATGGGGTAACTAAATTATACCACTAATGTTAATTCACACAACAGATACAGAAGACTTTTGCCCAACCCACCAAAATTTTAACATAAAGTGTGATGT
>RFJF01000613.1 GCA_003695455.1 Chloroflexota bacterium | reverse complement strand
GCCCCAACCGGGTCAGGGCCACCCCCTCGATTTGATTCCACGGCACGGCGGGGAAGTTGACGTTGAGCAGCACGTTGACCGGCAGGCCGTGTTCCAGCACTTTGGCGGTCAGTTGGGCCGCAAAGCGAGACGGCGGGCCGTGGTCAACCGCCTCCACCGGCGCATCATCGTGGTAGCCGCGAGAGACCGCCATGGCCATATCGTCGTCCACACGCTCCCGCGAAAAGGCCAGGGCGGTTAATCCCTGAATGGTGGCCTCGACGGCGGCAGCTACCGTGCCGGAGTAGAAGACATCGTAGCCCAGATTTGCGCCGTAATTGATGCCGGACACCACCACGTTGGGTTGACGGCTGACCACACCCAGCGTGGCCAAAGCCACGCAATCGGGCGGCGGCGCGGTAGAGACAAACGCCGGGCTGCCGTCGGACAGGGTAGTGGGATCGGCGCGCAGGGGTTTGTGCATGGTTTTGGGGTGGCCGGAGGCCGACCAGTTGTGGTCGGGGGCAAAGACCAGCGTGTCGGCTACGCCGTCGAGCGCCTGTTTGAGCGGCAGCAGCGCCGGGGCGTCAATGCCGTCATCGTTGGTGATTAAAATGAGGGGCCGGTTGGTCATAGGTGTTTTTTAGTCAATAGTTTGTACTTTGCACAAGAAAATTATGTGCAACAGGGAAGAAAGGAGTAAGGAGTAAGGAAGGAGCGTGGTTCATTTGTGTACCGCGTCATCTTTACAAATTCCGTGCTGTTTTCTGCTGCTTGCGTGTTGCGTATTGCGGAAATGTGATGGTTTTTTGCCACAAGTCCTCACGCAACACGCATCATGTTTCACAATGGTTGTCAGCCGGCGGGCTGGTTGGTAAAGGTGGTTATCAGCCATGGTAAACTGCGTCCAACCTGCAAATTACGCTGATTTGGGAGCGCAACCGGCGGCGGGCGGTAGGCTTCGCCGTCCGGTTTGTCCTCTTCCTTGTCTTCCGGTTTGGGAACCACCAGAATCCGCACCGGGTCGCTTTTGGTTTCGTTGCCGGCAGAGTCATGGCCAATAACGTGAATCAGGTGGCTTTCGGTGTAGCCGGTGGTGGTACTGATGATGGTGTGTCCGCCGGAAATCACCTTTTGGTAGCCGATGGTGCGTTCGGGTTTGTCATCCGGGCCGAGCGCGGCCAGTTCTTCCGGGTCGGTTATCGGTTGGGTGAGGGTGATGATGTGCGTTAGCGTGATTTGTTCGGTGGGCGAGATGACGCCATCGGGCAGGGTGATGACTTTGGTAATGGTGATGGGTGGGGTGTAGGTGTAAATGGGGGTGCGGGTCATCTCAACCGTCCAGCGCAGGGTGAAGGGGGCCACGGTGGTTTCGCCGATTTTTTCATTATCAACAAAATATTCAACCCGGCTCATCGAGAGGTTATCTTTGGCATCAACCTGAAAGTTGACCCAGTCGTTGAGCAGGGCTTTGGGGTTGTACTGGTACACCGAATCCGGCTCCGGGTTAACCAGCGTCAGTTCAGGCGGGGTGTTATCTACCGTCACCTGAATAGAGCGCCGCTCAAAGCTCTGGTCGCCGCGCACCACGGTGAGTTGCAGCGTGTACAGCCCTTCTTCCTCGGCGGTGGTGTCCCAAAAGGCCAGCGGGCCGCCCTCAACCGGGCTGGTGTAATCGCCGCCAAGTTGTTTCCACTCGGTGGGGTTGAGGCCCTTGCCCACTTCAAGCCGGTACAACTGAAAACTATCGATGGTGGCGTTGCCGGTAATGACCACGCCGCCTTTCACATATTCGTATGGGCGGGGGTTAATAAAGGCCACCGGGCCGGCGTTGATGGCCGGGCCAATACTGTCATCGTATTCGGTGGGCGGCTGGGGGATGCCGTTTTCCCGGACCCAGTCATTTGCCACGGGCGGGTAAATCTCGTACACGCGCTCTTCTACCAGTTCCGGCGGCGTGTAGACCGTGGCGAGCTTGCCGTTTTCTCGGTTGATGCGGAAAAGCTGGTGGACGTTGTCTTCCTGGGTAGGTTCTGTGCCTTCCAGAAAGAGTTCGGTCACGGTGTTGGGTGTGTATTCGGTGGGCAGCAGGCCAGATACTGCATCAACCTGTTTGGTTACCAGCCCGCGCGGCATTTGCCACGTTTCAACCGGTTTGTCCTGGTGGTAGTAGAGCATCACATCGTGCCAAATGGGGGCCGCGCCGGACAGCCCGGTGACGTCTTTCATTTCAGAATTGTCGTTGTTGCCCACCCACACGGCGGTTGCCAGTTGCGGGGTAAAGCCCACCGTCCAGTTATCACGGAAGTTGTTGGTGGTGCCGGTTTTGGCGGCAATGGGGCGGTCCTCAAAATCTCGTTTGAGCACGCTGTTGCGGCCAAATGCCGGTGCGCGGGCGTTGTTATCTGAAAGGATGTCATCCATCAGGTAAGCCAGCGCCGGGTCAATTACCTGTTCTGTGGTGGGTTGCTCGTACTGATAAATGATGTTGCCATCGGCATCTTCCACCCGCAAAATTGAGACCGGATCAAGCGTACGGTGGCCGGGCCGGCGGTCAACTTCCGGCACAGGCTGGCCGGCCATAACGCCGTTGTTTGCCAGCACGCTGTAGGCATAGGCCATATCCAGCGGTTTGACCTCGCCGCCGCCCAGCGTGAGGGCCAGTCCGTAGTAATCCTGGTTGAGTGTGGTTATGCCCATTCGGTGTGCGGTGGCAATGACATTTTTAATGCCGGCCTTGTTCAGCGCCCACACCGCCGGAATGTTTAAACTTTGGGCCAGCGCGTAGCGGGCGCGCACCGGGCCGGTGTATTTGCGGTCATAGTTTTCCGGCACATAGGGCGGGTTGGGGTCATCGGGAAAGGATTGGCGCACGTTCATAATCATGGTGGCCGGGTTGTATACCCCCTGCGAAAAGAGGGTGAGGTAGCTGAACGGTTTAAATGATGAGCCGGGCTGGCGGCCGGGGTCTGCGGCGCAGACGTTTACGTTGCCGTCATTTTCCTTGTCCCAAAAATCTACACTGCCAACCATTGCCAGAATTTCGCCGGTTTTGGGGACAATAGAAACCACACAGGCGTTGCTGGCGTTGTGTCCTTCTTCCTGTAATTCTGTGATGTGCTGCACGGCAATTTCGTGTGCTTTTTCGTTCAGGTCGTAATCAAGGGTGGTGTACACATTCAGCCCGCCCCGGTAAATCAGGTCGGGGTCAAACTGTTTCTCCAGTTGTTCGCGTACATAAATGGCAAAATGGGGCGCTTTGATGTCGAAGCGTTCTTCAACCTGTTTGACGTGCACCGGTTCGGCGTAAATCTGTTTGGCTTCGGCTTCTGTGATGACGCCTTCTTCAACCATTCGTTTCAGGGTAATCCACTGCCGGTATTTGGCTTCGTCGGGGCTGTTGATGGGGTTGAGAAACGGGAATTGGGGAATGGGGGCCAGCATGGCGCACTCG
>RFJF01000612.1 GCA_003695455.1 Chloroflexota bacterium | reverse complement strand
TGGATCGCGCCAGGAAAGATGGCCTTTGGGTACAACCCGAAGCCAGTAGATGAAGCCGAGTATGGGGGAGAGGGTATGGGCAGTGGCTTGAGCAATCCAACCTGTCAGGGTGTTGATTTCGCCGGGGCCGCCGAGCAGGAACCAGAAGCCCAGCCCGACAAAGGCGATGTAGAGAGAGCAGGCGGCCTGGACGGACGGGGAGCGAAACCAGTTGTACAGGGGACCGCGTTTGGCCAGCAGGGTGGCCGCCATGATAATGATGATGGCATTGCTTAAATTTGTGAAGTAGCTGAAGGTAACGGCCGTTTCTGAACCCCATGCGCTAAATGGTGCAGCCGCTAATCGTTCTATATACCAGATGGAAATGCCTGTCAGGGAAGAAACGAGCAGTAGCCACAGCCATATTTTCTGCTCTGAGCTTTGTCTTTCTTTCATTTTTATGTGCCTCCAAACAGCATTCTTCTATATTATGCTAAACAAGCAGCAAAAACCATTATTTCTTGATTTGGTTTACAGAAGACATTGCCAGGATATTAACCGCTAATTACCAGGCCGTGTTGCCATTTCGTCATTTGTCAGGAAATTTCACTGCAAAACACGCGAAGGACGCAAAGAATCAAAAAATAAGGGCTTTTCTTTGCGCTCTTGTAAATGTACAAGTTACCGCTGGACTTTTAACACGGTATCTTGACGGCCTTTGCAGTTAGAAAACTCAAATGTCAACAGAACCTAATTTTGTGCCCGGGGCTGTAGGGAGGCTGCCGTGAAACGTAACCTGTTTATAATTATTTGCTTTGGTTTATTTTTAGTGGCTTGTGTAGATCGCGGGGATGACGTGCCGCCAGTGGTGACACAGGAGCTGGCTGACGTAACAGAAACGGCCGTACCCATCCCCACACCACGACCCAGCCCAACAGCCGCGCCCGACGTCGCCCCATCTGTTCCAGCGACATTCGATAAATTCTCCCTCTGGGTAGACGGGCCACACCTGCGCGGCGCCAACATCTGGCAGGCCATCGTCATCCCGGAACTGGACGGGCTGGAATTCAAAGGGCCGGGGCCGGTGGGGCCGCCCTTCACACAGGAGGACTTTAACCGATTGGCCGCGCTGGGAGCCAACTACGTCTCCATCTCCGGGCCTGGGCTGTTCACCGAAACCCCGCCCTACGAATTGGACCCCGGCGTGCAGGAAAATTTGGACAATCTGTTGGCGATGATTGAGCAGGCCGATATGTTCGCCACTATCAGCATCCGCACCGGGCCGGGACGCAGCGAATTTACCCTCTGCTGCGCCGGCGAGCCGGGATTCGACGGTTACTTCAATGACACCATGTGGGAAGACCCGGCGGCGCAGGACGCTTGGGTGGAGATGTGGCGCACCATTGCCGACCGGTACAAGGACAATCCCATCGTCGTTGGTTACAAGCTGATGGTAGAACCCAACTCATCCGGCGTCTTCTTTGACATTTACGAGCCGGACGAGTTTTATGACCAGTACGCGGGCACGCTTTACGATTGGAACCAGCTTTACCCGCGCATTGTGGCGGCCATCCGCGAGGTGGACACGGAAACGCCCATCCTCATCGGCGGCAACGGCTGGAGCGGCGTGGCCTGGCTCAATTATCTGGAACCGGTGGATGACCCGCGCACGGTGTACATCGTCCACCAATATGAGCCGCAGGAGGGTTACACCCACCAGGAAGGCCGCAAGCACAGTTATCCGGGCGAGTTTGACCTGGATTATGACGGGGAAGACGACTCGTTTAACCGCGCCTGGCTGGATGAGTTTCTGTCGCCCATTGACACGTTCAAGGCGCGTTACGGCGTGCCGGTGGCGGTGGACGAATTTGGCGTCAATCGCTGGTCACCCGGCGCGGCCGAATTTATGGCCGACCAGATGGCGTTGTTTGAGGAAAAGGGGATGAACCATGCGTTGTGGGAATGGTCAACGTCGTGGGAACCTTTTGCTTCGGATGTGTATGACATGAATTATTTGCTGGGGCCAGACCCGGATAATCATTTACAAGAGGTCCCCAATGAGCTGCTGGATGTGATCACCGGTTTTTGGGCGCGGAATGAGATACGGCCGTCTACTTTCACCGCCCCTGCGCAATCAGAAAACACGCCTCAAGACACCCTATCCGCAGCCACCTGGTGGCAGCCGACCCCTGGCCTCACCTGGCAGTGGCAGCTCGACCAGCCGGTGGATACCAGCTACGACGTGGCCGTGTATGATGTGGATTTGTTTGAGACGGAGACGGCCGTTATCGCCGACCTGCACGCTCAGGGAAAGAAAGTCATCTGCTACCTCAGCGCCGGTAGTTGGGAAGAGTGGCGTCCCGATGCCGATCAGTTCCCGCCAGCCGTTTTGGGCAATGACTACGATGGCTGGCCCGGCGAAAAATGGCTCGACATTCGCCAGATTGATCAACTGGCCCCCATCATGCGCGCCCGGCTCGATTTGTGCCGCGACAAAGGGTTTGACGCGGTGGAGCCGGATAACATTGACGGCTACACCAACGACACCGGCTTTCCCCTCACCTACGACGATCAACTGGCGTACAACATCTGGCTGGCCGAAGAAGCCCACGTCCGCGGCCTCGCCATCGGCCTGAAGAACGATGATGAACAGGTGACAGACCTGCTGCCTTACTTTGATTGGGCGCTGACGGAGGATTGCTTTGACCAGGGCTGGTGCGAGGAGATGTCCCCCTTCATCGTCGCCGGGAAGCCGGTCTTTGCCGCCGAGTACACGGACACCGGCATCACCGCCGATGATTTTTGCCCGCAGGCGGAGGCATTGGGGTTCAGTGCCATCCTCAAACACCGCGATCTGGATGCGTGGGTGGAGGTGTGCTCCGATTATTAGACGTTTTTCACGCTCTATGGAGGGATTATTGGATAAAGCTAATTGTTCTGTGCTTGGAGGCGTTTTTCCAGCCGGGTGACAAAGATTCGTCCTGTCAGGTAAAAAGCGGCTACGATGGTTCCCATGATTGCCCAGG
>RFJF01000052.1 GCA_003695455.1 Chloroflexota bacterium | reverse complement strand
GCCTGCGAGGCGGCAAAAGCGGTGTTTGCCACCGAGGGGTCCGAGCCGTCAATCACAAAGGCCACGTTGGTATGTTCGCCGGCCAACATGGCCTGCCCGTAGCCGGTGGGGATGACCAGCGCGCCGCGCGCGTCGCCGTGGTCAAGCAGAAACGTCAGGTCATCTTCGCGCTCCACGTAGGCCACAATATCAAAATAGTTGGAATTTTGATACGCCCGGATCAGAGCGCGGCTCTGCGGGCTTTTGTCGGCATCGTACACAGCGGTGCGCAGGTGGTCCACGTCGGTGGTGGCGGCGTAGCCCAAAATCACCAGCAAAAACAACGGCAGGGCAATCATAATGACCAGTGTGCGCGGGTCGCGCACAATGTGCAGCATTTCCTTACGGATGAGGCTTGCAGTTCGACGCAGCATGGTTATTTCACCTGCAATCCATCCAGAAACAGGGCCACAATTTGCTCGCGCAGTGAGTCAAGCGAGATGTCGTCGTAACGGGAGTCAACGCCGCTGAATTTGAGCGCAAAGTTGAGCATCAGTGCCCCCATCAAACCGCGAACCACCACCACCGGGTCAATCTGCCGGAATTCGCCGGATGCCGCCCGGGCTGCCACGTACGATTCCAGATGGTCTGTTATCGGGCGAAGGAGCTGGTCATACAGCGCCTGGCGCAGTTCAACATCGTTGAAAATTTCGGCCAGCAGGGGCGCCATCAGCGAGCCGTACTTTTCCCCCAGGCTGAAGCGGTCACGGACGAGGGCGTTCAGCAGGTCGCGGGGGTCGGCGGCGGTATCGCCGGCCACAATGGGCCGCAGCGAGTCAAAGGCAATCTGGTCCACCATCGCAAAAAGCAGGTCACGTTTGGTGCTGAAGTAGTTGTAAATGGTGCCTTCGGAGACGCCGGCGGCGCGGGCAATCTGTTTGGTAGTGGCTTTGTGGTAGCCTTTTTGGGCAAAAACCTGGGCCGCGCCCAGCAAAATCTGGGTGCGACGGGCTTCGGCCATTTGTTCCTTGAAATCTACGGGTGCGTCAGACATGTGCTTGTTCCTGAAGTTTGGTGATTGAGTAATCACTCATTCGAGTGAGTACACACTCAATATACACCCGTTTCTGCAAAATTTCAAGCCCCAATCTTGCGGGGAATTCAATTTTTAAGGTTCAACTGATTTACGATTTACGATTTTGGATTTACGATTGATGATTGAATCACCATTTGATAATTGGTCATTGTTAATTGGTTGTCACTCCCACCGCTGGCGGCCCAAAAACCAGACCGTCAGCGACATCACGCCCGCGCCGATGACCGCCGCCGCCAGCAGGTGCGGCCAAAACGCCGACAGCCCCACGCCTTTCAGCAAAATGCCGCGGAAAATAATCATGTAGTGGTAAATGGGCATCAGCGTGGCAACTTTTTGCAGCACCAGCGGCATATTTTCTACCGGCACGCCGTAGCCGGAAAAGAAAAATTCAATCATCACCCACATAAAGGCCAGCATCAGCGCCTGCACCTGATTTTTGGCGTAGGCCGAAATCATCAACCCGTAGCCCAGCTCCACCAAAATAAAGAAAAAGGCGATGGGCAGCAGCAGCGCAAACGAGCCGCGCATGGGGATGCCAAAGGCCAGAATTGCCACCGACAGCATCAGCAGAAACGAGATGTACCCCAGCAGCACCGCCGGCACAGATTTGGCGATGACCAGTTCTACCCGGCGGATGGGGGCCACCACCAACTGCTCCAGCGTGCCCAGTTCGCGCTCGCGGGCAATGCCCAGCGCGGCCACCATCAGCGAAATGGCAAACAGAATCAGCCCCAACTCCGAGGGCACGGTGTAAACCGATTTTTTCATCTCCTCGTTGTAGCGTACTCGCAGCCGCGGCTGCACCAGCGAGTCCACCGCCACCCGGCCGCCGTTCCAGCGAGTGAGTACCTGCCCGCTAACGTGGTCGGTAGCCCCCAGCGCCGAGTTGAGCGCCTCGCGGGCCGAGATGGGGTCTGCTGGACGGCGCAGACCCCATC
>RFJF01000611.1 GCA_003695455.1 Chloroflexota bacterium | reverse complement strand
CAGCAAAAAATCCGGCGCCGGATTCAACCCGGCAATGGTGCGCTGCATAGCCAGCCGGGTGGCGCCCACCACATTCAGCGTATCTACCTCTTCCGCAGAGGCCAGCCCCACCGAAAAAGCCTGTGCAATTTGCCCAATTTTCTCAAAATAGTAGGTTCGCCGTTTGGCAGAGAGCCGTTTGGAGTCATCCAGCCCGGCCAGTTCTGTGGTCAGGTTTGGCCGGTTAATCGGCAAAATAACAGCAGCCGCAACCACCGGCCCGGCCCACGCGCCGCGACCGGCCTCATCTAACCCGGCAATAAAACGAAAGCCCTGCTTACGCAGGGCATTTTCTTTGAGCAAATGGGGCATTGGGGTAACGTAAAAAGCAGTTTATGAAAATCGTTTTTCTTTCAGGCGAGCCGATTTACCGGTTCGTCCACGAAGGAAGTAAAGTTTGGCGCGACGTACTTTGGCGTGACGCACAACATCTACTTTGGTCACGCGTGGCGAGTGCACAAGAAACTCGCGCTCTACACCAATGCCGTGCGATGCAATGCGCCGCACAGTGAAACTTTCATTGATGCCGCTGCCGCCTTTGGCAATCACCACACCCTGAAACACCTGAATTCGTTCCCGGTTGCCTTCTACAATTCGCACGTGAACTTTAACGGTATCGCCAATGTCAACGTGGGGGGCGTCGTCTTTTAATTGCTCAACGGAGTGGAGCAAATCTACTGCGTGGGCCATGTTTCACCTCTGTTCTATTCATTCAACTCAACGCTTTTTCAAGCCGTAATTTCCAAACAATCCAAATTTGGGCAATGAAAAGAGGCACATCCTGTGCCTCTAGCCACGAAGGGAGATTTTACCACAAATCTTTTGTTTTGGGCAAATTTACAATTATTTTGAGTCCGGCTGTTGCTCCACCGGGCTGCCCTGCCCCAACGAGCGCAGAAAGTCGTGGTCAGCGTCGGTCAGAGAGGCTGTCTCCAGCAAATCCGGGCGGCGGGCCAGTGTACGGGCCAGCGATTGCTGCCGCCGCCATACCTGCTGGTTGGCGTGATGCCCGGACAGCAGAATGTCCGGGATGCCGTGGCCGCGGAATTCGGCGGGGCGGGTGTAGTGGGGATGCTCCAACAATCCTTCGGAATGGGAGTCTTTGGCGGTGGCGGCGTCGTCGCCCAGCACGCCGGGGATGAGCCGGGTCAGTGCGTCTACCACCACCATGGCCCCAATCTCGCCGCCGGACAGCACGTAATCGCCAATCGAAAGCTCATCAGTGGCTAAAAATTGGCGCACCCGTTCATCCACGCCCTCGTAACGGCCACAAATCAGCACAAGGTGTTGGTGGGTGGTGACCATTTGCCGCGCCAACGGTTGGTTGAACAGCCGCCCCTGCGGAGTCAGCAAAATGACCGGCGGGTAGCCCTGCCGGCGCAGAGTGGCGTACCCCTCCGGGGGAATATCCACGCCCAGCACAGCTTCCACGGCGTAAAAAATTGGTTCTGGCTTCATAATCATGCCGCCGCCGCCGCCGTAGGGGGTGTCATCGGTAACACGATGCTTGCCGGGGGCGTAATCGCGGATGTTGTGCAGGGCAATTTCTACAAAGCCGCGCTCGCGGGCACGGTTGATGATTGATTCGCTAAAGGCACCGGCAAACATCTCCGGGAACAGCGTTAAAATATCGAATTTGAGCATTTGAGTTCTCACAAACAGGATTCAGGAATCGGGAGCCGGGAGTCAGGGACGGGTCTCAGGCGTGTCTCCTCTGAATAGATGGTAGACAGCGAATGTGCGAATAGCGAATGGTGAGCAACGAAGGTACGCCCCTGCCACCTGCAACTTGACACCTGCTGCCTGCCGAATTTTCATTCCCGGCACCGTGCCGCAAAAACCATCACCCTTATTTCAAAATCGAAATATCTTTCCAGCCAAAATCACCGGCGTGGAACACCTGGCCGTTGTTTAGCGTGGCAATCAGTGAGTCGCCGGCCACGCGCAGGCCGGTTACGGCGGCATCAGACGGCAGGCCGAATGGCGAAATCTCTTCCCAGCTTTGGCCGTT
>RFJF01000610.1 GCA_003695455.1 Chloroflexota bacterium | reverse complement strand
CTACCAGTAGAATGTGTTTGCTCATAATATCTTTGCGGTACTGCTGCAAAACGGGTTTTTGGGCATGGTTCATTCTGACAGATTTTCAACTTTACAAATTCACCGGCTTGCATACCCCATTAAACCGTGAAACGTAAAACGTAAAACGTAAAACGTAATGTGCGATTCAGGCAAAAATCCTTACGCTTTACGTTTTCCGCAGGTATCCGGCAGAACCAACAAATTTGTAAAGTTAATGGTGCGGGCTAATGAACCACGCCGGTTTTTGCAATAAATATTGTTGCCCGTTACTTAGCCGGGGCAGTTACCGTAACCTGCCGCGCACTGCTGTTCGACCTGCCGCTGACCCTGAAAATCCAGCCTACCGCCTGCGAGGCCATCAGCAGAATCATAAACAGGGTGACAATCCAGATTTTCCAGTTCTTTTTAAAGCGTGTTATCCATTTGCTGCGGCGGTTCATTCTGCTCCCCCGGTTTGAAATTTGTCTGCCAAATCCTTGCGCACAAAAACGTACATATTGGTGCGGTTGGGCCAGTCATTTAAATTGTAGCCGGGCGTGGCCCGGTAAAAAAATATGCGCCACAAATTGGCCCAGTTTTGGTGGATGGCGGCAGAATCCTGCCCGGGAGCGGGCCGGATGTAGCTGTGCCACAGGCGGCTCAAACTTTGCCCTTTGTAATCTTCCACCGGCCACCAGACCAGCCGTTTATCAAACCGAACGTAATTGTTGCCCAAATATGGCTCTACGTCCTCTACCCGCACATCGCTCAGGTTGGTGTTGGGCGCAAAAATCACCACCGGCGCATTGCCAATTTCCGCCGAAGGCTGGTTGCCAAAGAAAAGCCGGTTGGGGTAATTGCGCATGTACCAATCCAGCGGCCACGGGATTCCGCCGTAAGCCACTTTTATTTGCCGATCTCCGGCGGTGCGCCGCGAAAGCTCATCCAGATTGTGCAAAACCTGTTTGATGTCCGGCGCGCCGTGGGCGTAAACCAGCAGCTCATTGACATAATCATAATTCACAAAGCTCGATAGCCATGCAAAGCGCGCGCTCAGCGCGGCCAGCAGCACCAGCGCCGCTGCAAACAGCCAGCGCCCGGCCCGCTGTTTTTGCGCCGACAGTACGTGCTGGCTCAGATGCCCGGCCAAAAAAATCAGCGGCAGGGCAATGTGAACCGTCAGCCACGGCATTTTTTCGCCGGCCCAACTGTAAATCAGGGCGCTGCCCACGGCCCAAAATATAAGGTAGGCCGCAAATGTGCCGCCGTCCGAGGGATGCACCCCCGGCAATGCGCGACCGGCGGTATCAAAGGCGGCGGTGTGGTCCGGCGCGCGCCGCAGCAGGTACAACACTATCGCCGCGCCCCCGACCAGCAGGGGTAAAAATTCGTATAGCGATAGCAGGATGGTGTAGTAGTACCACGGCTGCCCGCCGCGCGCCCGCGATTGCTGGCCCAGCCAGTGACTCACCGCGCCCACGGTTCCGCTGTTCAGCCCTGCCAGGTTGGTGAAAAAGGCGGTGTAGAGCAGGGTAAAAATGACCATCGCCAGCAGAATGGGCCAGAACAGCTCGTCTACATTTTTTAAGGTTTGCAGCGCCGCAAAAACCGGTTTCTCGCGCCGGTTGGCGTTGCGGGCCACGGCCAGCACGGCTAACAGCAGGCCGCCCGCCAGCGCCAGATTTTTGTTGAACAGAAACACCGCCGCCACTGCCAGCAACCCGCCGATGACAGCCAGCCCCCACACGGCCCGGCGGCGGCTCCGGGGCAGAAGCTGTTCCCACAGCGCTGCCGCCCCGATGAACAGCACCCCCAGAAAGCCGTGAATCAGCGCCACCTCTTTGGTAGAAAGCGACAGGGCCGCCGCCGCCGCGCCCACCACCAACCATCGCCGGCGGCGGCTGCGCATATACCGGAACAGGCTCAGTGCCAGCAAAACGGTGAACAGAGCAATCAGCGCATCGTTGCGGATGTAGCGCTGGTAAAAAAGCAGGCTCGGCGAGATGAGCAGCCCCACCGATGTGACCAGCGCCCCTTTTTTGCCCAGCCACGGCCGGAAGCCAATGGGCAGTAACACCAGCGCCACTCCGGCCAGCGCCGCCGGAACGCGGGCGGCGGCGTCATTTGCGCCAAACAGCAGCATCGAAAGCGCTGCCAGAAAGAATTGCAGCGGCCCGTGCAGGCGCGGATCGTGAATGTAGCCGTGGCCTTGCGCCAGTTCCAGCGAAAAGAACGCGTGCATGCTTTCATCGTGGCTCATCACCCGCGCGCCCAGCATGGCAAAGCGGCTGACCACCGACGCCGCGGCGATGAGGCCGTACAGCGCCATCTCGCCGCGGCTAACGGTATCTGGATTTACGATTTCAGATTTACGATTGACGATTAAGCTCCACTAATTCAATGACCAATGACCAATGAACAAAACTCCAACTCCCCAAACTCCACTAACT
>RFJF01000609.1 GCA_003695455.1 Chloroflexota bacterium | reverse complement strand
GCGCTGGGTGTTTGCCTGCTGACGGTGTTTTTTACCTTTTCACGCGGGGTCTTTTTGGGGTTGATGGTTGTTTTGGCATTAATGTTTGTTCGGCGTCCACCCAAACCCGTGGCCCTGCTGGCAACGTTGCTGCTGGCGGTTGTTCTGCTGCAATTTTTGCCGGTTCGGTACGCCGAGCGTATGGCAACCCTGACAGAGTTTTTGCCGGGCGGCGGTGGCGATGCCCGCACCGAGGTCTCCTTCCGCGGGCGGCTCAGCGAGAATATTGCCGGCTGGCAAATGTTTTTGGACCACCCGATTGTGGGGGTTGGCCCGCTCAACTACAAATATCACTACCAATCCTACGCCCGACAATTGGGGTTGGAGCACCGCCGCGAGGCGCGCTCGGCGCACAACCTGTATCTGGAACTGGCCTCGGAGCGGGGCATAGTGGGCCTCATCTGGTTTGGCCTGCTGCAACTGGTGGTGTTCAAAGGCTTGCGCCAGGCGCAACTTAACTTCAAACGGGCAAATATGCCCTCGTACGAAGGGCTGGTGGTGGCCTTTGCCGTGGCGCTCATCAGCTTTTTGGTCACCAGTATTTTCAGGCACATGGCCTATCCGCGTTACGTGTGGCTGATTTACGGCATTGCGTTAGCCATTCCGTATGTGTCACGGCAGGTATTCACCAACTCTGAATCTAAAGGAACTGAACTTGAGCCACAAGCCGGCTAGTCTGACCAAGTCAACAATTCAGGGTACGATGTGGGCCTACATTTCCCGGTACAGCGGCAAGGCGCTCAACTTTGTGACCATTGTTGTGCTGGCGCGGCTGCTGGCGCAGGAAGATTTTGGCGTAGCCGGATACGCGCTGGTGGTGATTGGTTTTTTGCAATTCAACGGGCTGGGCATTGGCCCGGCGCTGATTTACCACGATGACGACCCGCGCCGCACCAACACCGGTTTTTGGCTGGCGCTGGGCATCGGCCTGCTGTTGTTTGCCGGCATGTGGCTGGCTGCGCCGCTGGTGGGCCTCTTTTTCAACGATGCCCGCGCCGTGCCGGTGGTTCGGGTACTGGCCTTCACCTTTCCGCTGAGCAGCCTGGCCGTCATCCCCGAGGCCAAGCTGTACAAGAAACTGGCCTTCAACCGCAAATTCATCCCCGATTTTTCACGCGGAGTCAGCAAAGGCGTGGTCGCTATCAGCATGGCTTTCATGGGATTTGGCGCATGGAGCCTGATTGCCGGCCAACTGGTAGGCGTGCTGGCTGCGGTGCTGGCTATGTGGCTGGTGTTGCCCGCACGCTGGCGGCCCCGGTTTGAATTTGATACCGCGCTTGCCCGCCCGCTGCTTTCGTACGGGGCCAACATTGCCGCCGTCTTTTTTCTGGGAATGCTGTTGCTCAACGTAGATTATCTGCTGGTTGGCCGTTATCTGGGCGCGGCGGCGCTGGGCGTTTACCTGCTGGCCTTCCGCATCCCGGAACTGCTCATCAAGCAGTTTTATGATCTGCTGAGCAGCGTGTTGTTCCCCGTGTACAGCAAAATGCGCAACGACCTGCCGGCCCTGCGCCGCGGATTTTTGACCACCATGGGCTACATCACCATGTTTACCGTGCCGATGGGGTTGGGGCTGGCGCTGGTAGCCGGACCGCTGGTGCTGACTGTGTTCGGTGAAAAGTGGGTTGAAGCTATTCCGGTGGTTCCGGCCATTGCCATTTACACCATGCTGCGCTCCATTTATTACAATTCCGGCAGTATTTACAAAGCGCAGGGCCGCCCCGACCTGCTGACCAAGTTGCATTTGCTGCAACTGGCAGTGCTGGTTCCGGCGTTGTGGGCCGCTGTCTACTTTACCGGCTCGCTGGCAATTACCGCCTGGACGCAGGTGGTGGTGGTGTTGCTCATCGGCTCGTTCCGGCTGTGGCTGGCCGCGCGGCTGGTGCAGGCTCCCCTGCGCGATGTAGCGGCCACCCTGCGCCCGGTGATGCTCAGTGGCGTTTTTATGGCCCTGGTCGTCCTGATTTCGCAACAGTTGACCCCTGATTTCCTGCCGTTAACCCGCCTGGTCATCGGCGTAAGTACCGGCGTGCTCTCCTATTCGATGGCCGTGTGGTGGCTGCAACGCGATGTTGTGCTGGTGGCCGGCACCAAATTGCGTGCTGCGTTCAGCCGGAGGTAAGTATGCGCATCGTTCACATCATTGACAACCTGTACCGCGCCGGCGGCGCTCAAAAAATGGAATTGCTGTTTGCCCAACTGGCGTGCGCCAACGGGATTGATTTGACCGTGGTCAGCCTGGAAGATGACCGGCCCCACGCCACCATCAAGGCCGAATTGGCGCAGGCCGGCGCGCGTGTGCAGGTGTTTTCGGCCAAAACATTGCTGGACCCGGCCCGGCTGTGGCGGCTGGCCCAATTCTTGCGCCGCCAAAAATTTGATGTGGCACACACCAACCTGACGTATGCCAACATTGTCGGCGTACTGGCTGCCCGGCTGGCCGGAATCCCGGTGATTGGCGGGCTGCGCAACGCCGGCGCGCGCCCCGACCGCCACCAGCAGACGCGTCACCGGCTGGAGACGTTCACCCTGCGCCGGCTGGCCGCCGCGATAATGGCCGTGGGCCACACCACCGCGCAGGCGCACCAATCCCGGCTGGGTGAGCGACCCATTCACGTGGTGCAAAATTGTGTGGTGCTGCCCCGGTTGCCCGCCGCGGCGGAACGGGCCGCCATGCGCGCCGAATTGCTGGACGACCCCGACCGCCCGCTGATTTTGTCGGTGGGGCGGCTGGCAGAGCAAAAAGGTTACCCGGATTTGCTGGCGGCGGTGGCCCGCCTGCGCTCCACCCACCCGGCGGCCATGTTACTGATTGCCGGCGAGGGGCGGCTTCGCCCGGCGCTGGAAGCGCAAATTGTGGAACAGCGGCTTGCTGGTCACGTTCGCCTGCTGGGAATGCGCCGCGATGTGCCGCGTCTGCTGTCTGCCGCCGATTTGTTTGTCAGTTCAAGCCACTGGGAGGGCCTGCCCAACGCCGTGCTCGAGGCGATGGCCGCCGGGTTGCCCATTGTGGCGACCAGTGTCAGCGATACGCCGCGCGTGGTGGTAGATGGTTCCGGCTTGCTGGTTCCGCCTAAAAACCCGGACGCGTTGGCCGCCGCCATAGATACCTTGCTCAATAACCCCACCCGCATGCGGGTGATGGGCGCGG
>RFJF01000051.1 GCA_003695455.1 Chloroflexota bacterium | reverse complement strand
GTGCAGCCCGTGCCGCCGGGGCAAACCCAACTGCTGCGAAAACATCCGGGTGCTGGGCATTCACACCGACGGCGGCATGCGCGAACAGATTGTTGTGCCGCTGGATAAACTCCACCGCTCCGACGTGCTCACTTTGGACCAACTGGCTTTGGTAGAGCCGATGGGCATCGGGGCGCACGCCGTGCGCCGGGCCGCGCTGACGCCGGGTGAAAATGTGCTGGTCATCGGGGCCGGGCCAATCGGGCTGGCAACGCTCCTTTCGGCGCAGATGGTGGGCGCAACTGTGATGATGATGGATATCAGCCAGAATCGCCTGACCTTTTGCCGGGAACAGATGGGCGTGGAACATGTCATCGACGGAAAGGACGAGCCGGCCGCCCGCATCCGCGACCTGCTGGACGGCGAGCTGCCCACCGCCGTGTTCGATGCCACCGGCAGCCCGTTTTCGATGATGAATGCCTACAAATACGTGGCGCACGGCGGCAAGCTGATTTTTGTGGGGGTTGTTCCCGGCGAACTCACCTTTCCCGACCCGGAAATTCACAGCCGGGAGCTGACCATTTACCGCACCCGCAATGCCACCGATGACGACTTTGCCTGGGTGGTGCAAATGCTGGAAACGGGCCAGATTCACCCGGAACGGTGGATTACCCATCGGGCCGGGCCGGAAAAACTGGTGGCCGATTTTGCCAACTGGCTGAACCCGGATTACGGCGTGGTCAAGGCGCTTCTGGAATTGTAACGGCCCGCAGACGGGGTGCGAAAAACAACAAAAAACCACCCTCAAACCGAAAGGGTGGTTGGCAGTGACAAGCCTCCGGTCGGATTCGAACCGACGACCATCCGCTTACAAGGCGGGCGCTCTGGCCAACTGAGCTACGGAGGCGGATTAATTACGTGTGAAACATTATATTCAGCCCGAACAATTTGGCAAAATTTGGCCGGTTTGAGGCAGGTTGGCGCTAAAATGTGGGCACGTTGAAATCGGGGACGGGTTCGCCCAAAAGCCGGCGGTACACATCAACCGTGTGCCGGGCAATGGCCGCCTGCGTGTACTGTTCAGTGACGCGCCGGCGCCCCTTTTGCCGCAGTTCCGCCCGCAGCGAGACGTCATCCAGCAGGCGTTGCAGGTGTTCTCGCAGGGCCTCCACATCCCCTTCCGGAAAGACAAGTCCGGCATCGCCGATGACTTCCGGAATGGCCCCGGAGTCCGCGCCCAGCGTGATGACATCGCAGGCCATGGCTTCAACCAGCACCCGGCCAAACTGTTCCTTCCAGTTGGCCCGCGTCAGCGAGGGCAGCACCAGCACATCCAGCCCGCTGAAGTAGTTGGGCAGGTGGCCGGACGGCATTTTCTGGTCAAACGTAACCCGCCCCGAAATGCCCAGCCACTGGGCCAGTTGCTCCAGCCGTTTGCGGTCCGGCCCATCGCCCAGAATTTGCATAATCCACGGCCCTTTGAGTTTGCTGGCCGCCAGCAGCAGAATTTCCAGCCCTTTTTCTTCTACCAGCCGCCCTACGTAGCCAATGACCAGCGCCGGCTGGCTGGGCGCGCTCACGTTGCGCCGTTTGAACACGCTCACCCGGCCCCGTTTGCTCACCCGCTGGCGGCGGTAGTAAATGGCCGGGTCCACCCCAAACTGGGGAATGAGATGCACCGGGCCGCGGTAGCCTTTGCCCTGCCACACGTTCACTGCTTCGCGGTTGCCCACCAGCAGGGCGTCGGTGTGGTTGAGCACGTACCGTTCCATCCAGCTAAAGGGCGGCGGGTAACGGCGGAGCAGGTTTTGCCAGCTAAACACCACCGTTCGCGCCCCCACCGAGCGGGCCAGCCGCATGGCCTGAAACGTAGCCAGATTGTACGGCTCTTCATCAATGTGAAAAATATCCGGCCGGACTTCGCGGACAATTTTGCGTAGTTTGGGGTAAAAGTGCAGGTGAAAGTTGCCGTTAAAGGCAATGGGCGATACCCGCAGATTGTAACCCTGCGTGTACATACGTTCCAGCCGGGTGGCGCCGCGCGGGTCATTCCAGCCGGGGGGAACCACTACCGTCAACTCCACGCCATCCAGCGCGGCCATTTCTTCCGGCTTTTTTTGGTAGGTGCCCACAATCAGGGCTTTGGAGAGCATTAAAATTTTCATAGGCAGGCGCGGTAGGCTTGCAGGGTTTCCTGAGCGGTTTTTTGCCAGCTGAATTTTTCAACCTGGGCAAAACCCCGTTCAATCAGGTCGTCGCGAGAGTCCTCTTCTGTGCAGAGGCGCAAAATGGGCGCGGCTATGTGTTTGGTATCGGATGGGTCCAGTTGAAAGGCCGCCGGCCCGGCCAGTTCCGGAATCGAGGCGGCGTTGGTGGTAACCACCGGTGTGCCGCAGGCCATTGCCTCAAGCACGGGCAGGCCAAAACCCTCGTAGCGGGAAGGGTACACAAACACCGCCGCCGCCGCGTACAGCAGCGGAATATCCTCTTCGGCAATCCAGCCGGGGGTTACAACAAATTGCTCAATACCCAGTTCACGGGCCATCCGCAGCGGGTTGGGAAACAGCGCCGAATCCTGCGTCGGAATTTTACCCGCCAGCACCAGCGGAAACGAATCGTGCAGGGTTCCGCTGACCCAGGTGAAGGCGTGCAGCAACGCGTTTAAATTTTTGCGGGCATCGTACCCGCCCAGATACAGCACAAAATCTTCCGGCAGATTGTACTTTTTTTTGATGTCAACAATCTGCTGCCACGTTTGGGCCGGCTGAAAATGCGGCGCCGGAGCCAGATACACCACCCGCACCCGTGATTCCGGCACGGCCAGTTTGCGCAGAATATCGCGCCGGCTGGCCTGCGAATCGGCCAGAATCAGGCTGGCCTGTTGGGCCGACGCCGCCGCCAGCGAGGTGTAGAGCCGCACGCGCCAGTTGCCCCGGTACTCCGGCAAAATCATCGGAATGAGATCGTGAATGGTGACCACCGTGGGCACGCCCGGCCCCAGCGGCGAGCCAAAATAGGGCACGTGGGCCACATCGGCTCCCACCCGGCGGCAGGCCCGGGGAAAGGTAATCTGTTCAAACCAGACTTTTGCCAGATTTGAATGTTGATTTGGCAGCGGCGTTGGCGCCACCAAAAAACTCAATTTACCGCCAAAATCATCCGGCGGCGGGGTAAACGGTTTGGGCGAAACCAGCGTAATTTCAACGGCATCGTCGGCAGCCAGCAGGGCCGGCACCAGATATTTAAGGTACTGCCCGCTGCCCACCGATGGCTGGTCCCAAAACCAGGCGTTAACGGCAACTTTCAAAGATTCTGTTCCAATTTAATAGCAGTCAAATAATTCC
>RFJF01000608.1 GCA_003695455.1 Chloroflexota bacterium | reverse complement strand
TGGCAGCGGCTGGTCAACCGCCATCCGGCCCTGCGCACGGCCATTTTGCCGCACACCGAGCCGCCCGAGCAACAAGTACACCGCCGGGCAGAGCTTCCATTTCACTATTTCGACTGGCAAAATCTGCCCGCCGCCGAACAGGAATCCCGGTTGGCGGATTTTCTGGCCGCAGACCGGCGGCAGGGGTTCCACCTGTCCCGCCCGCCCCTGCTGCGCCTCGCCTGCTTCCAGACCGCCCCGGCGCACTGCCGCTGGCTGGTCACCGCCCACCACATCATCCTCGACGGGCGCTCCATCCCCCTGCTGCTGGCCGAACTGTGGGCCGGAGACAACCAACCCGCCGGTGATCCGCCGCCCGCGTTTCAGGAATATGCCGGCTGGCAGCGCCGGCTGGACTTTGAGCCGGACCGCCATTTCTGGCAGGATTTGCTGCGCGACTGGCCGGCCTCCGCACCGCTGCCGTTGGAGCGCACCGCCGCCGTACCCCGCGCGGCCACCGGCTACCGCCGCGAAACGCTCACCCTCTCCGCGGACGAAACCCGCACGCTGGAGCGCGCCGCATGGGCGCACCGGGTCACGCTGTCGGTGCTGGCGCTGGGCGCGTGGGCGCTGCTGCTGGGCCGGATGACCGGACAATCTCGGGTGGGTACCGGCGTAACGCTCTCAACCCGCCCGCTCAGCGTGCCCAACGGCGGCAACATCATCGGCCCAATGATTAACACCGTCCCCCTGCACATCAACATTCCAACCGGGCAGACCGCACACTCGTGGCTGGAATCCCTGCGGGAATTACTGCTGGCCGTGCGCAACGGCCGCCGCGAACACACCCCGCTGGCGCAAATTCAGGCGTGGCGCAGTTCGTCCGCCGCCGCGCCCCTCTTTGAAAGCCTGCTGGTCTTTGAAAATTACCGGCTGGATGAGTGGGTGCAGCAGCACGCCCCGCCGGAACACCGGCTCGACGTGCGGGAGTGGGGGCAAACCAACCTGCCGCTGACCGTCAGTGTCAGCGCCGGCCAATCGCTGCGGCTGGAAATTCTGTACGATGAATCCCGCTTTGCGCCGCAGGCCGTCTCCCGGCTGGTGCGCCACTTTGCCACACTGCTCACCGCTTTGGCAGCCCACCCCGACACACCACTGGCCGAAATCCCCTTGCTCACCCCCGCCGAACTGCGCCAACTGACCGTTACCTGGAACGACACCGCCTGCCCGCTGCCGGCAGACACCTGCATTCAAACGTTAGTTGCACAGCAAGCCCGGCGCACGCCCAACACCGTTGCCGTGGTGGGCGGCAGCCGCTGGCTCAGCTACCGCCACCTCAACGATGAAGCCGAGCGGCTGGCCGCCAATTTGCGCGCCCGCGGCGTTGGCCCAGAGGTTGTTGTTGGCGTCTGCCTGCCCCGTTCCTGCGACGCCGTGGTCAGTATGCTGGCCGTACTCAAAGCAGGCGGGGCCTACCTGCCCCTGGATCCCGCCCACCCCGAACTGCGCCGGGTGTGGATGCTGAACGACGCCGCCGCGCCGCTGGTCATCGCCCGCGCCGGGCAAAGGTTCGAGGGATTCAACGGCGTGGTGCTTAATTTTGACGACCCCCAACCGTCCCGAATAATCCCAACTCCGGCCCCGGTTCGAGTCTCGCCGTGCAACCTGGCGTACGTTATTTACACCTCCGGCTCCACCGGCCGGCCCAAAGGCGTGGAAATTGAGCATTTGAGCCTGCTCAACCTGGTGCGCTGGCACATTCACACCCGCAATCTGTCACCCGCCGACCGCACCACGCAGGTGGCGTCGCTCACGTTTGATGCCGCCGTGTGGGAAATCTGGCCGACGTTGGCCGCCGGCGGCACGCTGGTTATTGTGGATGACCAGACCCGCACCGCGCCGGAAACGCTGCTGCAGCGGCTGGCCGAGCGGCAAATCACCGTCGCTTTTTTGCCCACCCCGCTGGCCGAAGCCGTGCGCGCCTTCGACTGGCCGCCGGACACAACGCTCCGTCTCCTGCTCACCGGCGGTGACCGGCTGCACGCCGCCCCTGCCGATGCCAACCGCCTGCCCTGCCCGCTGGTCAACCACTACGGCCCCACCGAAGCCACCGTTGTGGCATCGAGCGCCCCGGTATCCACCACCGGAACCCCGACGATTGGCCGCCCCATTGCCAACACGCAATTGTACGTACTGGATGAAAATATGCAGCCGCTGCCCATAGGCGTTAGCGGTGAACTGTACATTGGCGGCGTGGGGCTGGCGCGCGGCTACCGCCACCGGCCGGAACTCACCGCCGAGCGATTTGTACCCAACCCTTTCAGCGCCGACCCCGACGCCCGGCTGTATCGCACCGGCGATCTGGCTCGCCGGCGGCCCGACGGTCAGCTTGATTTTGTGGGCCGCGCCGATGACCAGCTCAAAATTCTGGGGCGGCGGATTGAACCGGCTGAAATTGAAGCCGCGCTCAACGCCCACCCCGCCGTGCGCCACAGCGTGGTCACATCGCCCGACGGGCAATCGCTGGCGGCGCACGTGATATTTACCGTCGAACCGCCGCCCCCCGTCGCGGAACTCCGCGACTGGCTGGCCGCGCGTCTGCCCGCCGACATGATTCCCGCCACTATTCTGCCGCTGGCTCGCCTGCCGCTCACACCGCACGGCAAAATTGACCGGCGCGCTCTGCCTGCGCCACCAGTTGCCGCACCCGTTCCCGAAAGCTCGCCGCTCACGCCGCTCGAAGAGGCGCTCATTTGCCTCTGGCGCGAAATTCTCGGCGTGGAAACCATCGCCCGGCACGACAATTTCTTCGCGCTGGGCGGTCACTCGCTGCGGGCGGCGCGGGTGGCGGCCCGGATTCAGGCCATTTTCGGCGTCGAACTCCCCCTCAGCGTCCTGTTCGATGCCCCCACCCCGGCGTCGCTGGCCCGCGCCGTCATCCGGCGCGAACCCATCCCTGGCCGCAGCGAACAGGTGGCCCGCCTGTTCAACCGCATCGAGGCCATGCCGGCGCACGAAGTGCGGCAACGACTGACCCGCAAAGGAGTACCCCATGATTGAAGCCACCGCCGAACAACTGCGCGCCGATAAATCGGCCCTCCTTGCCCAACTGCTGGCCGAAGAAACCGCCGTCACACCGTCGCCCGGCCCGAACCGGATTCAGCCGCTTACGCCCCGCGCCGATTACCCCCTCTCTTTTGCCCAGCGGCGGCTCTGGTTTCTGGATCAGTTTGAGACGAATCCGGCGGCGTACAACGTGCCGCTGGCCTACCGGCTCACCGGCTCGCTGGACATTACCGCGCTGGCTCATGCGCTAACAACTGTAGTTAACCGGCACGCTGCCCTGCACACCGTTTTTGCAGAACGCAATGGCGAGCCGGTTCAGCAAGTGCTGTCGGCGGTGTTGCTGCCGCTGCCCATCATCAATCTGGCAGACCTGCCCGCACCCGCACAGGTCGCCGAACTGGCCCAACAACTGACGGATGACGCCCGCCGCTCGTTTGATTTGAGCCGTGACTTGCCCCTGCGAGCCACGCTGTACCAGTTATCCGGCACAGAACACGTGCTGGCGCTGACCCTGCACCACATTGCCTGCGATGCCTGGTCGGTGGGAATTCTGCTGCGCGAACTGTCGGCAGCATATCGCGCCGCCCTGCGGGACTCACCGCCGGAACTGCCAGATTTGACGGTGCAGTACCCCGATTACGCGGTGTGGCAGCACAGCCGCATACATAGCGAACAACTAACGCACCAACTCGCCGGCTGGCAAAAGCGGTTGGCTGATCTGCCGGCGCTTTCCCTGCCCACCGATTTTCCGCGCCCTGCCGCGCAGACCTTCCGCGGTGACACCCGCACGCTGGCACTGGACCGGGTGCTGGTCGAACAGCTCCGCCGGCTGGGTCGTGAGGCGGACGGCACGCTGTTTACAGCCCTGCTGGCGGGTTTCAAAATTCTACTTCATCGCTACGCGAAAACAAACGACGTGTTTGTCGGATCCCCGGTGGCCAACCGCAACCGGTCCGAAACCGAAAACCTGATCGGTTTTTTCACCAATACCTTGATTTTGCGCACCCGGCTCGCACCGGAGATGACGTTCCGCCAATCGCTGCGGCAGGTGCAGGCCACGGTCAGCCACGCGCTGGCCGCCGCCGATGTACCGTTCGAGAAACTGGTGGAAATCTTGCACCCAACGCGAGACCTCAGCCGCTCCCCGCTGTTTCAGGTGATGTTCAGCCACCAGCCGGAGTCGCCGGTTCCGAAGTTACCCGGCATCACCGCCGAACCGGTGGCCGTGCCAACCGGCACCGCCAAATTCGATCTGAATCTGGCGGCTATCGAAGGCGACGCCGGGGTCACACTCTCGCTGGAATTCAGCACCGATTTGTTTACCCCCGCCACCGCCGACCGGATGCTGCACCACCTGCGCTGCCTGCTCACCGCCGCGGCGGCCCACCCCGACCAAACAGTGG
>RFJF01000607.1 GCA_003695455.1 Chloroflexota bacterium | reverse complement strand
GAAAGTAACAGAAAGTATAGCTGTCAATTAACAGAAACACCTAACGTTGCACCTCCAGAAAAGATTAACTGAATCTGCGAAACGGCATAATGACCCAAATTGTACTCTGACACCTGCCCCGTTTGCCAACTCCCGGCGAATTGGCTATCATGTTGCCCCTAATTTTACGAATTTCCCGCAGCCCGCCCTCATCCGGCGGGCTGATTGTTGAGTAGCACACACGCATGAACAACCGTACCACCACCGAATCAAAGTGGACGCAGCCCATTGAATGGGGCGTACTCCTGCTGATGGTAGCCGCTGCCGCCGCACTGCGGTACTGGCACCTCGAGGACATCCCGCCCGGCTTCAACTCCGATGAAGCCGTGGGTGCTATGGGCGCGCTCAAAACCCTGCGCGAGGGTATCCAGTATTCCTACGAAGGGCAGGGCGGCGGCGGGGCGCTGGGCTTTTATTTTGCAGCGGCCTCGTTTTACCTGTTTGGGCCGTCCATTGCCGCCATTCGTGGGGTGGCGGCATGGGCCGGGGTGATGAGCGTGTTCACCAACTACTGGGCCGTCCGCGAGATTTTTCGCAACCAGGGGCTGGTTCGCGCCCGCTGGATTGCCGGCCTGTCTACGCTGGGGTTAACGTTTTCGGTGTGGCACATTTGGGCCAGCCGGGTGGCGTTTGCCACCATCGGCGTGCCGCTGTTGATGCTGCCTTCGGTGTTCTTTTTGTGGTGGGGGCTGAACCATCCCCGCCAAAAATGGGCGTTTGTAGCCAGCGGCATCTTTTTGGCCGCCGGCATGTACATTTACCTGTCCGGTGTGTTTGCGCCGCCGCTGTACGCCGCCTTTTTTATCAGCCAGTGGCTGCTGATTTTTGCAGCCAAAAAACTGAAACAAACACCCAATCCGCCGAGCGCCTACCTGACCTCGCAATTCTGGAACCTGTTCATCACGGCGATGGTGGCGCTGCTGCTCCTGCTGCCGGTGGCCTACGTGCTGCTATTCAACCCTAGCCTGGAGCCGGGCGGAACCCGCGTCAGCCAGGCCATTTTCACCAATCCCCAAATTAACCACGGCGACCCGTGGGGCCTGCTGTGGCGCAGTTTTACAGGTAATTTCAGCGCCTACGGCGTCTCACTGTTGTGGCTGACGGGGCAGGTTCCGCGCCTGTCATTTATGCCGCCGGCTATCGGCGCGCTGGTTTTTGCCGGCTTTCTGATTGCGTTGGTACAGAGCCTGCGCGGGCAGGCCGCGTATCTGTTCATCTGGCTGTGGTACGGCATTTTGCTGCTGCCCAGCATTCTCTCGCCCGACAGTATTCCACACAATCTGCGCACCATTGGCGCTACCACGCCCACTTACGTTTTTGCCGCCATCACCGTGGTTTCGGTTGCGGACCTGCTGTGGCGCATGGCACGGCGCGGGCTGGCCCCCCGGCTGGGCCTGCGCCGAACCACGTGGCTGGCACGGGCCGCCGGCCTGCTCATCGGCCTGTGGCTGGGCTGGCAGTTCTGGCAGGTCAACCAGCCATTTTTGTACGATTACTTTTTTGTTTATCCCCAAACCAACGATGCCCAGGCTGCGTTTCACGTGTACGCCGTAGAAATGGCAAAAGAAATCAACCGCGAACCGGACCCCGGCGCAAATTTCATTTTGTTGCGCAACACCGCCGCAGGCGAAACCCACCCCAACTTCACCACCGATTTTCTGACCGAACTGGCTCAGCCGCCCGCCGCTCACACCTGGGTAGAGGACGATGAGCGCACCCTGCCCGCCGCGCTCACCGCCGCCGCCGCTACCCACGATGTTCTGCGGGTGGTCTACTGGCGCACCTCAAAACATACCGGCGCCGACCCCAAAGAGGCCATTCCCTACTATCTTGAAAAGTACGGCTACCGCGACCACAAACACGGTTTTAAATATTTTGATATTGTGACGTACCAGCTTCAAACGCCATCGCCCGATTTTTCGGCCAACGAGACCCTCTCGCCGGTGAAGATTGATTTTGGCGGGCAGTTCAAACTGACCGGCTTTGCCTTTGGCGATGCCGGCAACGTGGACGCCGTTACCCAACCGCAGGCCCGCAGTTTCGATTTGTTGTGGCTGCGCGTGCGCGGCCAAAAAACCGCCGACCATCCGGAAAACCTCAAAATTACCGCCCTGATTTACACCGAGGCCGGCGAACTTGTGACCCGCGTTGACAAACCCCTGCTCAACAACATTTTGCAGCAACCCAGCAGCCAGTGGGAGGTGGGCGCAGAAACAGACGCCTACTTCCTGATTCCCATCCCCGAAGGCACGCCGCCCGGCAAGTACAACCTGCGGGTGGCCGTGTACGGAGAAGATTCGCAGGCGCGCCTGCCGGTGGTTTCCGTTGTGCCGGAAATGCCGGTATCTGAAAACGCCGTCATTTTGTCAGATTTTACTGTGCTGCTGTCTACCAAACACGCCAAACTGGAACACATGACGATGGCCTTTCCCGTGGGCCGCGAGTTGCTGCCAGGCCTGACGCTGGCGGGCTTTGAAACCCTGCCCGGAACCAGCGTGCGCAGCGGCCAAAAGGTGGGCGCATCGCTGCTGTGGCAATCCTCCGGCGATACGCCACCCGCGCAGGATGCGGAAATGTCGCTGGCGGCAAAACCCGTGGGCGGCGGAACCGAGTGGGCCATTTCCCAACCGCTGCCGCTGGTGTCAAAATATTACCCCAGCAGCCAGTGGGAAACCGGCAAACTGATGCGCGGCTGGCTGACCACCCGGATTCCCCCGGAAATGGAGCCGGGCCGCTACCAACTTGACCTGCGCCTGACCGATGCCCACGTCCCGGAAACGGAACTGGCGCGTCTGCCCGTCGGCGAGTTTGAAATTACCGGCTGGACGCGCAACTTTACCGCGCCGCAACCCCAACAACCGGTCGGGGCTGATTTTGGCGGACTGGCAACCCTGCTCGGTGTGGATGCAGATACAGCGGCGCTCTCGCCCGGCGGCACGTTCAACGTGACCCTTCACTGGCGCGCCGACGCCGAATTTGACCGGGATTACAAAGCCTTTGTGCAAATTATTGGCCCGGAAGGGCAACTGTTCGGCCAGGTTGACCAAACGCCCGGCGCGGGGCAGTTCCCCACCAGCGGCTGGCTGCCCGGCGAGTACATTGCCGACAGCTACGCCGTGCCGCTGGACCCCGCCACCCCCCCCGGCGAATACGGGCTGCTCATCGGCCTTTACTACCCGGACACCGGCCAACGTCTGCCGGTCAGCGGTGGTAACTGCGGCCCGGATGCCTGTCTGCTGCCGGGAATCACGGTGAAGTAACGTGAGAACTCAGCGTTCGCCGTTTCGCATTCCCCGCCTGCTGCTGGCGCTGGTGATGCTGGCCTACTTTGGCTTTTCGGTCTGGTACGCCGGCCAGCGACATCTGGCGTTTGAAACGGGCGCCTTTGACACCTGCGTTTACATTCAACCCCTGTGGAATTTTTTGCACGGCAAAGGGTTTGCCGTTTCGCTGATTGAAGACAACGGCCCCCTGCGCTGGGCCACTCACATCGAGCCGATTCTCTTTTTGGTGGCGCCGCTGTACGGCCTGTGGCCGGACCCCCGGCTGCTGTACGGATTGCAGGCCGCCGCGCTCACGCTGGCCGCCG
>RFJF01000606.1 GCA_003695455.1 Chloroflexota bacterium | reverse complement strand
GCGTCAATCAGGGCAAACACGCGCTCGCTGGCCGAAAGCCCATCCTGAAACTGGCTCCAGAACGAGGCAATGTTAATCAGCGGAAACCAGAAAAAGCCGACGGCCTGCATAAAAAGGTACCACTCGCCGGGGGTGACCGCCCCGTTGCGCACCGTCAGCCCACCGGCGTAAATCAGCGTGGCTACCCCCACCCCGGACGACGCGCCCAACACGGGAAAGATGGAATTGAGGGTGAGTCCCCGTTTTAGCCCCACCTGGTACCCCTGCCGGTTGTTCTGGTCAAAGGTGCGGTAGATGGTTTTTTCCTGCCGAAAACTTTTGGCAACCATGATACCGCTGATTGACTCCTGAATTTGGGCGTTAATTGTAGCCGTCACTTTCCGGGCATCGAGCGTGACCTGCCGGGCAATTTTTCTGAATTGCAGCGCAATGATGACGGCGATGGGCGCAAAGGCCAGCAAAATCAGCGTGAGCCAGACGTTGATGCTGAACAGCCACAACGTCAGAAACAGCACCATTGTAATCTGGCTGAGCAGGTTGGTGGTGAGCGTGACCACGTTTGAAAAATCCTGCGTGTCCGAGGTAACGCGGCTGACAATCCGCCCGGAGGCGTATTCATCAAAAAAGGACATATCGTGGCGGATGGTGGCGTTGAACACATCCTCGCGGAGTTTGAGCACCACATTGCCCACCACCCGCGCCGAAACCAACTGCTGCACAAAGTTGAATCCCCAGGCCATCACACCCAGCAGCAGCACCCCGCCGGTCATCAGCAACACAATGCCGGTGGCGGGGTTTTGCGCCACCACGTCCAGCCCGGCAGAGATGAGCACCGGGCCGGAAGCCGCGGCGATGCCGTTCAGCGTGAGCGCGCCCGCCACCACCAGCATTTGCCCGGCGTGCGGCCGAAAGTAGTGGCCAATACGGCGCAGTAACTCGGCGTCTGAGTAGGCGCGGTCGTAAGATTCGGTGTCCAGTCCGTCTAAAATGAAGCCCATAACAGGTATTTTCCAATCAGGTAAAAGCTTGTATTGTGTACAAGAAAATTATGTGAGTTCGGGAAGTAAGGATTAGGTATTTTTTAGTCAAAAGCTTGTAATTTGTGCAAGAAATTGTGTGTACCCGGGAAGTAAGGATTAGGGATTAAGAAGTAATGGCCTAATCCTTACTCCGTACTCCTTAATCCATTTCCTGTTTGGTTCCGGCTTGGCCGGGTTGGAGTCCGGCTTGGCCGGGTTGGAGATTAAGTAGTAATGGCCTGATCCTTAATCCATTTTCTGTTTTACTGGCTCAGGCATCATATTTTGAACCGCGTGTAAGCCAAAAAAATCCTGACTCCCGACTCCTGATTCCTGATTTTCAATCATACACGGCAAAGATTTTTTGGTACTCCGGGCTGCGGGCCAGCAATTCTTCATGGCTGCCCTGGTCTACCAGCTCACCGCGGCGCAGCACCAGAATGTGGTCGGCCCAGCGAATCTGGCTGAGCCGGTGGGTGATGAGAAACGTGGTGCGCTGGCGGCTGATGCGGCGCATGGCCCGCTGAATCTGGTCTTCGGTGGCGCTGTCAATGGCGCTGGTGCTGTCATCCAAAATCAGGATGCGCGGATTGGTGAGAAAGGCGCGGGCAATGGCAATCCGCTGGCGCTGCCCGCCTGAGAGCGTCACCCCGCGCTCGCCGACCACGGTCTGGTAGCCATCGCTGAAAGCGGTGATAAAATCGTGGG
>RFJF01000050.1 GCA_003695455.1 Chloroflexota bacterium | reverse complement strand
TTCAATCCAAATGATTGAACTGCCTCCACGGCTGTCAACACAGGCTGTTTTGCTTATTCGCCTGCGGCGTCAAAGATGCGCTGCAATTCAACCTGAAGGTTGTCAATTTCAGCGTCCAGGTCGTCTACCGGTGCACTGGTAATCTTGTTCCAAAACTCATTGTATTGGTCGTTAGCTTCCTGGAAGCTGGGCATGTAGCTTTCGTGGTTGGGGTTGTCAACGTAAGCCATGCTCTCAGCCACAATCTGCCAGTTAATGTCCTGGCCGGGGAATTTTTCGGCAGCAAAATCTTTAAAGTAGGTATCTTGCTGGCTCAACCGGGCCGGCATTCCGCCGTAGATATTGGTCAACGTTTTTGAGGCCGGGCCAAGCAGGTAGGTGAGTACTTCAAAGGCTTCATCGGGGTGTTTGGTGTCTTTGTGGATTTCAAAGGTATCGGCGTGCATTTTGGCCGTTACTTTGCCGTTGTAGGCCGGTACGGCAGCCGTATCCCAGTTGGCTTCAAGCTCGCCCATGCAGCAGCCGGCATACCACAGGTGCGTGTGAACCATGGCAATGTTGCCGGACTGGAACCAGTTGCCGGCTCCCAGAATATCGCTGTCGCCATAAAGTTTGTTGGGGTAAAAGTGCTTGTTCCACATACCGTCGTAGACCCATTTCCAGGCTTCGCGCCAGTTTTCGGGAATTTGGGCGTTACCGTCAGCATCCACCAGCGAACCGGCCCCAAAGAGGGTGCCCACACCGCGGGCGTCAGTCCACTGCTCGCCGTAACCAAACTGCACAATATTTTCCGGGTCAAAATCCGGGCTGGTGGCGTCGTTTCCGTTGCCGTCCACGGTCAACTTCATGGACAGTTCGGTCAGGGTGTCAATGTCCCACGGCTTCTCTTCGCCGTTTTCATCAACGTAGGGTGCACCGTATTCCTGGGGCGGATAAGGCAGGCCGGCTTCATCAAACAGGTCCAGATTTACAAAGACAAAAGAGGGGAAGACGGCAAAAGGCAGGCCCAGCAATTGGTCTCCGTCTTTATAGAATTCAACCATGGCCGGGTCAAAATCGCTCAAATCATAGTTGTTCTTGTCAACCAGGGGCTGCAGGTCGAGCCAGGCGCCTTTAAAACTATCCCGCCCCTTGATGCCCACCGGGCCAACAATGTCGGGGGCGTTACCGCCGGCAATCTGGGTAGCCAGGGTATCGTAGGCCACGTTGTTATCAACAATTTCCAGTTTGAGTTCAATTTTATCCTGAGAGGCGTTGAACTCTTCAACAACCTTTTTCTGCGCGTCAAAGGTCGGCTCATCAGAACCGGCGCCCAGGCCCACATACCAGCGAATTTGTACTTTCTCGCCGGAGGCAGCTTCTTCGGCCGGGGCGGCCTCTTCAGCCGGAGCAGCTTCCTCTTTGGCCGGCGCTTCTTCTTTGGCGGGAGCCGCTGCTTCTTCTTTGGCCGGCGCCTGAGGCGCCGGGGTGGCCGCGCCGCCGCAAGCCGCTGCAACCATGGCAACTATTGCCATCAAACCAATCAGAAACATTTTTGTGGATTTCATAATTCTCCTCACTTAAAAATATAAACCTGCATTATGTTTTGTTAAAAATTTGAAAGCGTTTTCACTGCTGGCGAAAAAAAAGAATTTGCCGCACCTCCTTTCGCGGTAGTTCTCCGGTCATTTACTGCATTACCTAAATCTCACAGAATGCCCCATCACTAATAATCCCGGCGGTGTACCCACACAGGGAGTCCGGTGTCGAGGATGAATCTATTGATGGGCAGTACTTAATTTGTTCGCAACTTATGAAACAGGTTGATACGCAGCGCGGTGGTGAGCTTTGAAAAGGTTTTAGAGATTGGGCGTGCGGGGTCGCCAATAACAACCCACTAATATAAAACGAGGGAGCAAAGTGATTTTCTTGCTTGACTGTTGGCTGCATCATTACACCCCAATTGTGGACCAGCCCGGCAAATGAAAGCGCTTCCCGGTAATCAAAGGGCTTACAACGTATTTTTGAAAGCGTTTTCAAAAAATAATAGCACACATTCTGAAGGGTGTCAAATCAAATCAACAAAAATCTGTAAGTGTCTCAACTTTTTGGGATATACACGCAATGTTTGCCGCTAATCCTGAAATTATCGAGGGGGAATGTTGAAATCGCTTTCAGAATATGATATTATTGGAACCGAGGTGAACAATGGCGGAGCAACGAAAAAAAGTTACAATTCAGGATATTGCCCGTGAAGCCAATGTCTCAATCAGCACCGTTTCACGGGTGTTAAACAACGGAGCACCGGTCAAATCAGCCAAAAAAGAACTGGTACTTGAGGCTGTGGAAAAATTGGGCTACCAGCCCAATGTCTTTGCGCAGGGGCTGGCCAGCGGCCAATCCAAAACCATTGGCGTTCTGACACCCTACATAAGCAGCCCCTTTTACGGCGAAATGATGCGGGGCATTATTGAGGGGCTGGATGGCAGCAACTACTCGGCCCTGTTTTCTGAGGTTTTTTGGAGCCTGGAGCGTGAAAAACAGGCCATTCAGAGTTTAATGGCGCGCCGCATTGACGGACTCATCACGCTGGGCGGCGAAAGTTCTGCCCAGGCGTTGCTCAAAATCAACAATCAGATTCCGGTTATTGTCATTGGCCGCACCGTCCCCGAGCTTTCCGAACGTTGTCTGCGAATTAACGATTTTGCAGGCGCGTACGCCGCCACCAAACATCTGATTGATTTTGGCCACCGGCGCATTGCCCACATTTCCGGTTTGTCATCACACCAGGACGCAGCCGACCGGTTGGCCGGCTACCGGCAGGCCATTCTGGATAGCGGCCTGCAAATTGATGACAACCTGATAATTGAGGGTGAATATTCAGAAAAATCCGGGCTGATAGCTGTGCAATCGCTGGTGATGCGCGGACAAATGTTCAGCGCCATTTTTGCCGCCAATGACCAAACCGCGTATGGTGCGCGCCTTGGTCTGTTCCGGCAGGGGTTGCGTGTACCTGATGACGTCTCAATCATCGGTTTTGACGACCAGCCCGGCTC
>RFJF01000605.1 GCA_003695455.1 Chloroflexota bacterium | reverse complement strand
TAAGTTTGTTGGAATATATCCGGGAGTTGACCTCGCATTTGCTGCGGTCGCTCCGAACGCAGCAGCAGACGGGCTTCGGCATTAACCTGAAAATTCACGGCGACCCGATTTTGCTGAACGTTAACGACCTGGTACCCGCCGGGCTCATCATCAACGAACTGGTTACCAACGCCCTCAAGTACGCGTTCCCCAACGGCCGCACCGGTGAAATTGAGGTTGTTGCGTCTGCCGGGCCGGATGGCGGCTGGCAATTGACGGTGAGCGACAACGGGGTTGGTTTCCCCGGCGATGTTGACTTTCATAACACCACATCGCTGGGCTTGCAGTTGGTCAATGTATTGGTCAGCCAGTTAGACGGGCGTGTTACACTTGATGGCAGCAACGGCACCCGGGTGGTTATGCAGTTTCCTGCACAAACCCGGTTTCCAATATAAAAATTTCCGGCATATTCTTGCCAAAAAAAGAGGGTTATGTATAATTACCGACACCTCTCGCCGCCAACAAAGCCAGACAAATGTTGTTTCTTTACAGAACAACCCCTGAAAGTTTGGTTATTGTTGTTGTCGTTTAAAATCAATTCAATGAGGAATTCATGAGCCACGCCGCATCATCTTCTGCCAAACGGGTCAAGAAGATTAAAAGCGCCATTGAAGGTTATCTGTACCTGGCCCCCACGCTGATAATCCTAACTATTTTTGTCTTTGTGCCGGTATTTACGTCATTTACACTAAGTCTCAACCGTAAAGCCCCGTTTGGCAACAAAACCATCTTTGTGGGGCTAGGTAACTACACCCGTCTGTTGACAGACCCCGATTACTGGAACAGCATCAAGGTAACGCTGATTTTCACACTCGGAACCGTGCCGGTGGGGCTGGCACTGGCCGTATTGCTGGCCGTGCTGCTGGCCTACCCCATGCGAAACCTCTCGTGGCTGCACCGGTTACTGATTTTTGTGCCGGTGGTTATCAGCAGCGCCGTGGCCGGCGTACTGTTTCGGTGGTTGTACCACCCGGTAGTGGGTTACCTTAACTACTGGCTCAGTTTTGTAGGCATTACCGGCCCCAATTGGCTGGCTTCAAAACAGTGGGCGCTGGTGGCAATTATGCTGGTCAGTATCTGGCGGCAACTGGGATTTAATGTGATTATTGCCCTGGCCGGCGTGCAAAATATTGACCCTACCTACTACGATGCGGCCAAAGTTGACGGCGCCAGCGCGTGGCGTCGGTTTTGGCACGTCACCCTGCCCTTGCTCACGCCCACACTTTTCTTTTTGCTGATTATCAACGTTATTACCAGTTTTCAAACCTTTGGTGAAATTGATATTCTCACGCAGGGCGGGCCGGGGCAGGCTACCAACACGCTGGTCTACTCTATATTTTACGATGCCTTTTTGGGCACGCCCCAACGGGGTTACGCCTCGGCACAGGCTTACTTGCTGGCGCTGATGGTGGTAGCCATGTCATTTATTCAAATCTCCAGTTTAGGCAAAAAGGTACACTACCAGTAATATGTCGGTTTCAAGTCCAAACATTCCCAAAAAATCCCGTTTCAACACCCGGATTTTATTGATGCAAGTCATTTTGATTGGCATTGGCCTGATTGTGTCACTGCCCATTTTTATTGCCCTGTTTACCAGTTTCAAACTGCCCACAGAAGTTATCACCTACCCGCCCCGCGTGCTGCCCACCGAATGGACTGTTCAGAATTACTTTTCTGCGTGGCAAAGCAACCCCTTTGGCCGGTTCATGATTAACAGCTTCATTCAGACCAGTTTAATTACGCTGGGGCAGGTGGTGTTCAGCGTACTGGCAGCCTACGCCTTTGCCATTCTGGAATTTCCGGGCCGGAACCTCATTTTTTACATCATTCTGGGCAGTTTGATGATTCCCTTTGAATTAACCGTCATTCCTAATTTTCAGTTGATTTCATCGCTGGATTGGGCCAACACCTACCAGGGGCTGGCCGTGCCGTTTTTGGCCAGCGCCTTTGGCGTATTCATGCTGCGCCAGTTTTTTCTGACCGTCCCCAAAGAACTCCACGATGCCGCCATTATTGATGGCGCAAGCAACTGGCGTTACCTGTGGCAAATTCTGGTGCCACTGAGCAAAGGTTCAATTGGCGCGTTTGCCATTTTTGCCTTTCTCAGCGCCTATAATCAATATTTGTGGCCGCTCATCATCACCAATGAAATCAACATGCGCACCACCCAAATCGGCATTCGCTTTTTCATGGTCAACCTGGAACGCGGCGCCGACTGGGGCGCAGTCATGGCCGCTACAATTATTGTTTCTGCCCCCACCCTGATTGCCTTTCTGATTGCCCAAAAACAACTGGTCAAAGGCATTGCCATGACCGGTCTCAAGGGCTGATTTCCACGTGTTCAGCCGGCAAAAGCCGGTAAAATATTATTTTCAGAGGAGAGAAGGTATGAGAAAGTTTAAATTAACTGCGTTACTACTTATATTGATCCTGTTGTTGGCCGCGCTGGCCGCCTGTGGCGGTGCAGCCGAACAACCCGCCGCCCCGGCCGAGCAGCCGGCTGCCGAAAAACCGGCCGAACAACCGGCCAAAGAAGAAGCTCCGGCACAGGAAGAGACCAAAGAAGAGGCCCCGGCGCAAGAAGAAGCCGCTGCCGGCGACAAAATTGAAATTGAATTTTGGCACGCCATGGGTGGCAATCTGGGCGAACTGGTAGATGAACTGGTAGCCCGCTACAACGCCAGCCAGGACAAAGTGGTTGTCAAAGCCACCTTCCAGGGCAGCTACGATGACACCTACAACGCCCTGCTGGCTGCCTTTGACGCCGGCACCGAGCCGAACATCACCCAAAACTTTGACCTCGCCTCGCAAACCATGATTGACACCGGCCGGCTCATCCCCGCCTACCAGTTAATGGCCGCCGACAATTACGACCCCAACACCTTTTTGCCGGCCGTGCGCGATTACTACTCAAACGAAAACGGCATGATTGGCATGGCCTTTAACAGCAGCACCCCACTGCTCTACTACAACGCCGATATGTTTGAAGCCGCCGGCGTCGAGCCGCCCTCCGGCAGTCTCACCTTCTCGGAATTCAAGTTGATGTGTGAAGAGTTAATGGCCGCCGACGTAGCCCCCTTCTGCTTTACCTACGGGCAGGTGGGCTGGTACTTTGAACAAATTCTGGCTAACT
>RFJF01000604.1 GCA_003695455.1 Chloroflexota bacterium | reverse complement strand
TCGCTGGTGGGGCTGCGGCTCAGCTCAATCAAAAAGTAGGGATTACCCGCGCTTTTTTCCTGCAACAGCGGCGTTTGTTCGGCAGAGAGTTCCAGCGCGGCCAGCAGTTGGGCCGATTCATCGGCATTGAAGCGGGCCAGCGGCAGGCGGCGCACCAGCCCTGCGCGATTCCACGCGGCGGCGGCGCGGCTCAATTCCGCCGAGGCATCGCCGGGGCGGTAGGCGGCCACCAGCAGCAGCGGCCAGTTTTGCAGCCGGTCTGCCAGATACACCAGCCAGTCGAGCGTGGCCCGGTCGGCCCAGTGCAGGTCATCCACAAACAGCACCACCGGCCGGGAGTCCAGCGCCAATACAATCTGGGTGAAGGCTTCAAACAGGCGGCGCTGTTCCTCTTCCGGGGGAAAGGCGGGCGGCGGCGGCAGGCCGGGCACGTGCTGCCGGATTTGGGGCAGCAGGCGGCTGAGTTCGGCCAGCCACAGGCGCGGCACGGGCGAATTGGGGTGAATCAGGCCGGACAGGCACTCGGACCGGCCGAACAGCCCGGTCAGCGGCGCAAAGGGCAGGGATTGGGTGGTGTTGAGACAGCGGGCGGCCAGCACGGTAATTTGGGCCGGTAGTTGGGCCGACCACGTTTGCCACAGGCGCGATTTGCCGATGCCCAGTTCGCCGCTGATGAGTACAATCCGGGTTTGGCCTAATTGCGCTTGCCCAAATTCCTCATCGAGCGCGGCCAGTTCGGTGTGGCGGCCCACAAATGGAACGGCGGCGCGGGGCGCAAAGCGGGGCGGCGGTTCGGTTGTTTCCGGGGCGGTGGGGCTGCTGTTGCCGTTGGGCGCGCTGTCGCGCTGAAAGTGACCGGCCAGAATCTGCTGCCGGAGTTGCTCGGTTTCCGGCAAAGGTTCCACGCCCAGTTCGCGGGCCAGCACGGTGCGCAGGGTTTGGTAGTGGCGCAGGGCGTCGGCGCGCTCGCCCAGCCGGGCGTGGGCTTCCATCAGCAGGCGGTAGATGGGTTCCTGCAAATTGTCGGCGGCCAGCGCGCGGTGCGCGGCGGCAATCACCGCTTGCCAGTCGCCGTTGCGCCGGAAGGCGGCAATTTGCGTTTCAAGCAGGCGCAGGTAGTGCTGGCCCAGCCGCTCGCGCTCGACCGCCAGCCACAGCTCAAAATCGGGCGCATCGGCCAGCGCCAGCCCGTTGAGCAGCGGGCCGCGGTACAGTTCAAGCGCGGCTTGCAGGTCGGCGGGCGATTCGGCGTCGGTTTCAAACTGGCGCACATCCAGCCAGACGTGGCCGGCCAGGCTCAGTTGGTCGGCGTCGGTGTGCAGCAGGTCATCGCCCAGTGTTTTGCGCAGCGCCCACAGCGTGTTGCGCAGATTTTTGCGGGCGGCGTCGGGCAGGCTGTCCGGCCAGAGCAGGGCGATGAGTTGTTCGCGGGGTTGGGGGGTGTTGCAGATGCCCAGGTAGGCCAGCAGGGCCACGGCCTTGCTCGATTTGAGGGCCAGTGGTTGGCCGTCGCGTTCAAAACGGGGCGAACCCAGCAGGTAGCATTTGAGTTGGGACATAGCCGGTATTATAGCCGGAGTTGGCCGCTTGAAAAATTAAACAGGACACAGGTTGGGACGGCAGGCAGGACACCGGCAGGGACGGCGGCCGGTTATACTGGTGTTGTTTAACAAATTTAACATTACATTCGGAGGAAATAAAAATGACCGCAGTTGTGAATACTGATGACCGTCCCAAATGGCTGGGCTACGTACTGCACGGCGTCTCGGGGTTGCTGACGCTGGCGTTTGTGCTGGCCGGCGGTAGTAAGTTGATGGGCGCTGAAATGCACGTGCAGAACTTTCAAAATTGGGGCTACCCCGGCTGGTTTATGTACGTTACCGGTACCATCGAGGTGCTGGGCGCGATTTTGGTGATTATCCCCAAAACCCGATTTTACGGCGCGGCGCTGCTGGTGGCTACCATGATTGGGGCCGTCATCACCCACATTCAGGCCGGCGAATTCCCGATGATTCCTGTGCCGCTGGTGCTGTTGCTGCTGGCCGGCTTTGTGGCCTGGAACAATAAATCGGCCATTGGCCGGTAGTTCAATGACCAATTTCCAATGAACAATGAACAATTAGCAATGAACAAACTCACCCAACTCCACAGACGCCATTAACTCAAATTATTCGGAGGAAAAAATGACCTGGAATATTGACCCGGCGCACTCGCTGATTGGATTTTCGGTGCGCCACATGATGATTGCCAAAGTGCGCGGCCGGTTTAATTCTTTCACCGGCACAGTAAACCTGAACGCGGACAACCCCGGCGTGGAAGGCACGGTAGACGTCACCAGCATTGACACCCGCGAAAATGACCGCGACGAACACCTGCGCTCGGCGGACTTTTTTGACGCGGCCAACTTTCCGCAGATGCGCTTCCGCAGTACGCGCATTGAATCTGCCGGCGACGGCAAGTTCAACGTCACCGGCGATCTGACCATCAAAGATGTGACCCGGCCCGTCACCTTTGCCGTTACCGACGAAGGGCAGGGAAAAGACCCGTGGGGCGGATTGCGACAGGGGTACAGCGCCACCGCCAAAATCAACCGCAAGGATTTTGGCCTCACCTGGAATGTGGCGCTGGAAACCGGCGGCTGGCTGGTGGGCGATGAAATCACCATCAACGCCGAGGTGGAACTGGTGCAGACACAACCCCAGCCCGAAGCGGCGGCGATGGCGTAAACCGGTTTAACCAACAAACGCATCGGCAAAAAACAGGGGCGACGAAACCGTCGCCCCGTCTTTGCGTGTAAAGAAAGGCAGACCAATGAGCAGGCAAATTCCCGGTATTCATCACGTTACGGCCATGGCCGGCGACCCGCAGCGATTTGGCGGGGTGGCGGCCCTCAGCGGCGGGTTGATCGGCCCGCCGGGGATGGAATTCAAGTACACCGGCTCGCTGGCACAAACGCCGGTGTTTCTGGGGTGCAGCGATGTGGATTTTCACATCCCGCTGGAACGGGTTCACGAGTCGGCGGCGGCGCTGTCGGCGTTGGGCGCAGCCGTGCCCCAACGGATTCATCCCGGTATGGGCCACACCGTCAATCAGGATGAGCTGGATTTTGTGCGACAAATGATGGTTCAGGCGGCGGCGTAATTCGCCATTTTGCCGGGTTTCCATTAGAATAAAACCGTTGACGCAGGTCACGCAGGGGGCGTGGCCTGCTTTTTGTGAAAACGAGGAAATGATGCAGCAACCCGCCGTGGATTTCAGCAAAAAATGGTCGGTAATGGCCGCCGTTTCAATGGGCATTTTTTTGGCGACCATTGACGGCAGCATTGTAAACGTGGCCCTGCCCACACTGGTGCGGGAACTGGACACCACCTTTGCCGTGGTGCAGTGGGTGGTGCTGGCCTACCTGCTCACGCTGGCTACCCTGCTGTTGAGCGTGGGCCGGCTGGGCGACATGATCGGCAAAAAGCCGATTTACACCACCGGATTTGTGGCGTTCACGCTGGGGTCGGTGCTGTGCGGGGTGGCCCCCACGGTGGGCTGGCTGATTGCCTTCCGGGTGGTGCAGGCCGTTGGCGGGGCAATGGTGTTTGGGCTGGGCATGGCCATCATCACCGAGGCGTTTCCGCCGCAGGAGCGCGGCCGGGCGCTGGGCATCAGCGGCACGGTGGTCTCGGTGGGTATTGTGG
>RFJF01000603.1 GCA_003695455.1 Chloroflexota bacterium | reverse complement strand
ACGTATTCAATGCCCAACTGGTCCATCAATTGCAGCGTGCGGGCGGGGTCGGGCGTGGCCCAGAATTCGTTGACCACAAAATCGCGTTCGCCCACCTGCGCGGCAAATCGCTGTTCATTTTGATGCAGGCCGCCCAGAATGGAGGGCAGGCCGGTGTAGGCGGCCACGCGCATACCGCCTTCGCGGTAGTAACCAATTTTGGCCTCGGCGATGACCGGCGTGCCGGACACGTTCTGTTGCAGCCAGCGAATGGCGTCGTAATCATATTTCAGCTCGATGGGATTGCCGGCGGGCCACTCAAAGACGCCGCGGGTCATGTAGGCCAGCCCGTCCAGCGTGCCCAGCGGCGGGCGGTTTTCAGCGCCGGGAAAACGGTCCTCCACGCGGGTACGGGTTCCAAATACGGGGTAAACCATGCTCGCCAGCAGCAGAATGACCACCGCGCCGCGCCACAAAAGTTGTTGGAACAGCGGCCACCGCCAGGCCACATCCCACAGTTGGGGCAGGGCCACCGCCGCCGCCAGCCCGAACAGCACCCAGACCTGAATGAAGAATTTGAACAGCGTGTTCATGCGGTAGTAATCGCCGCCGCCCAGAAAATCATTCAGGTAAACAAACTCCACGCCCAGCAAAATCAGCAGGCCGGTGAACATCAGCAGGTTGAGGTAGGTGGTGGCCGCCGAAACTTCTCGGCGCAGGAGCAGCCCCGCCGAAAGCGCAACCAGCGGCAGCAGGTAGGCCGGCACGCGGTAGCCCAGCGCAAACAGCAGCCCCGAAACCAGCAGCAGCCCGCCCGTAGCCCACAGCCCCAGCGCCAGCGGCCCGGCCAGCGGCCCCACCACGGTGCGGTAAATTTCTGTAAAGTGGGGCAGCACGTTCCAGCGGCGCAGGCCGGCGCTCAGCAGCCGCAGCAGGCTCAACCGGCTGGCGGGATGGCGCAAACTCAGCCACAGCCACGAGACAATCACAAACAGGAAGAACCCCCAGATTTTGAGGTGCATGCCCAGCGGGGTCTGCGTGCGAACCCAGCCGATGCCGGTTTCGGCTGGGGCCTGGTAGTGGGTAAAAAAGGGCAGGTACAACCCGATGGTTACAATCAGCGCCAGCGCGGCCAGCGCCCCACTGGAAACCAGAATCAGCGCTCCGTTTTTGAGGTTCAACGCGCCGGAAATCTGCCGGTAGTGGGCCAGCAGAAATGTGGCAAAAATAATGCCCAGATAGGTCGGCATATCCCAGGTGTTGATGACGCCCAGCGCGCCCAGCACAAACGGAAAGGCCAGCCAGCGCAAAAACGATGAAGTTAGGTGAGTTTGTAGAGTTTGTGGGGTTGGATGAGTTTGGTGGGTTGAGTGGGTTGGTGAGTGAACATTTTGTTCGTTGGTAATTGGTAATTGAGTTTGTGAGTTGGGCGTTTTTTTTGATAATTGATAATTGATAATTGATAATTGCTCATTGCTGCCAATCAGCCAGTTGAAGGCCAGGCTGAGCAGCAGCAGCGTGAAGGGAATGCCAATCATGTGCGGGTGCAAATCGGCAAACAGGAAGCTGAAGAAGGGGAATTCGTTGATAGTTTCCGGGATGACGCGGGTGGGGTCCCAGTAGTTGTAGGTAGCGGGCGCGGCCCCGCTGACAGCCTGCACCAGCCCGCCGGCAGCGCGAACCGCCGTCTCGACGCCGGGCAGGGCGCTGGTGAAGGTGCTGTTGCTCAACCGCCCCAAATCACGCAGAAACTGGGCCGCGCCTTCAAGGTTGCCCATCAGCGTGACAAACAGAATGCCCAGCCCGCCCGCGGTAAAGTAACGCAGCCGCGAGAACGCATCTCCGTGCTGTTTGCCCACAGAAACGGCCACGTTTCCGGCCAGCCCGAACACGCTCACCGCGGTCAGCGCGGCCAGCGTTGGCACGGCCAGATTAAAGGCGATGGCCGGCGTAATGCCGGTCAGCTTGATGAGCACACCCACCAGAAACAGGCCAAAGTAGTAGTAATTCATCATACCGCCGGCAAAAAACGGATCGTAGGGCGGCATGGCCGCACTTTTGACCACGGCGTTCAAAAAGCCGATTTCCAGCATTTTTTCGCCGCCCAGCCAGGGATGCCACAAATCGGGGTTGAGCAGGCGCAGCAGCACAAACAGCAGGTACATCCCGGCAAAAATGGCTTCGGTGGAGAAGATGAGCCAGCGCCGCCTGCGCCGGAACCGGGCCAGCGCAGCCCGGTTTTGCCACAGCAGGGCAGCGTTGACCAGCGCCAACCCCACCAGCACGGCGATGACCGTAGGTGCGGTGTTGCCCAGCCAGCGATTGCCGGCCACACTGCCGGCCATCCAGACCGGGTAGCTGAGCAGCAACAATCCCAAACTTTTGCCCAGCGTGTAGCCCCGGTCCGGCAGCCGGTGAAATAACAGGAAGGTGATGGGAAACGTCAGCCAGCCCACCAGCAGCACGGCCAGCCACCAGACCAGCACCGCCACCGGCGTCGAGGCGTTGGCAAGGCTGTTCCAGCGGAAATCATCCACCACAGGCAGCCGGCTGACCGGGGTATCCAGCAGCAGCGATTTTTGCTCGTCGGCGGTGGGGGCGGGGGGCGGCGCAAAGCTCTGCGCCCCGCCGAGCCGCATCAGCAGGGTGGGTTCGCCCACGTAGCCGGGAACGGCGCTCTGCCACGTGCCGCCCAGCAAGGCATCCCACTCTGCGGCAGAAAGCTGGCGCGTTTTTTTGAACAGGATAGGTTTGGGGTGGTCGTACACCGTAAAACTTT
>RFJF01000602.1 GCA_003695455.1 Chloroflexota bacterium | reverse complement strand
CGATTGCAGATCGTTGACCAGCCGCTTGAGCCGGCGCACTTCTTGCGACATCTGGGCAAACGTTTCCGGTTCGCGGGTGAACAGGCCGTCCATCAGCCCTTCAAGATAGCCTTCCAGCCCGGTCAGCGGGGTGCGGAGTTCGTGCATTACGTTGCTAATGAGCGCCACCCGCGTTTGTTCTACTTGCTCCAGCGCCTCGGCCATCTGGTTGAAATTTGTTGCCAGCGCGGCCAGTTCGGTAGCGGTGGGGATGGCAACGCGCTCGCTGTAGCGGCCCTGGGCAATGCGCTGGCTGCTGCGCGTAATTTGCTGGAGCGGGTGCAAAATTTCGCGGGCCAAAAAGAGGCTGGTCAGCAAACCGGCCAGAATTGCGCCAATGGCCGCCACCAGCAGCGCCCGGAATACGGCGTCGCGGTAAAATGCCTCAATGAGTTGGGTGGTGGTTTGCTCAACGGCCTGGGCGGTATCGGCCTGAATGAGCGCGTTGATGTAGGGGCGCAGGGTATCCGGGGTGGTGCGCAAAATAAACCACTCGCTCATCAGCGAGAGCATCAGTACCCCAACAATCACCACCAGCATATGCCCGGCAATGATGCGCCAGCGTAGTTGTCTGAACGTAGAAAAGGGCAGGCGCCACAATTTTTTTAACATTAACCACACGGCTCCCATTGTTTGGTCTGTCTATCGTATCAGGTAAATGCCGCTTTGTAAATTCGCCGACTGCCTCCATTGCCTGAAAAACCGGGGTGGAGTATCATCAAACGCGGAGAGCCATACCCGTGAAAACCCCCACTGCCGCAAAAATTACCCCGTTGGCCGGTTGCACCCCGGCGCTGTGGCACGCGCTGCCGGTTTTGTTGCTGGTGTTTGGGTTGTACGCTGTCTGGTTTGCCGTGGCCAATCGCTACATTATTTTTTTGTACCATCACGAAATGGGGCCAAAATTCCCGGATACGTCGCCGTTCAGCGCGGTGACGGCCGGCCGCTACTGGATGGCCGGACTGGTGGCGGGCGGTCCGGTGTTGGTATTGAACGTGTCTGCAAACCTGCTTCTGGGTCGATTGCACGCCGATTATTGCCCGCCGGCATGGTGGCGGGTGTGGTTGCTCTGCGTGCCGGCGCTGGTGGTGGGAATACCGGCCATCACGATGACGGTCAACCAGCCAACGCTGCCGCCGGCAAACGCAGCACAAACTACTGTTGCCACGCTGGTTGGTGTGGCGCTGGCTCTGCTGCCGAACCAACTGGCCGCCCGGCGCCCCGCCGAGTTGGTCTGGCTGGCTGCCGACGGTCTGGCGCTGGCGCCAATTTTCTATTTTTTGGCCGCACTCGAAAACGCACCCGACTGGTGGCAGGCAGAAGAATATTTGCGGCTCTGGATTCTGGCTGTGGGGATTGGGTCAGGCGTAATCGCGCTGCTATTTATCACCGGGCTGAGAGTTTGGCGGCGCAAATCCGCTTCCGGCGCGGCGGCACTTTTTGCTGCCGGTTGCTGCGTGGTGTACCTGCTGCTGCCGCTGGTGCATCATTTGTACGTGGGGCTGCTGGAAGGTCATTTTTACATCACCACCGCCAACAACTTTTTTGCCGACACTATTTTGTGGCAGGCGGTAACCTGGTTGGTTGTTGCGATGTTAGTGTGGGGAGTCTCCGACCTGCGTCGAAGATTGGTCGCGGTTCTGTGGCCCGGTGCGGCGGCTGGTACAAGAAATCGAATTAGACAATCTTGACCAAACCCATAAAATAAACATCTGTCTGTAAACACCAAACTTTACACTCAAGTTAATTTATATGACCGAAGATATTTCCATTCAACTACACCTCACCCAAATCATCGAAGGACTGCTGTTTGTTGCTTCTGAGCCGGTTACGGTGCGGCAACTGGCCTCGGCGGTGGAACACAGTGCCGGGCAGGTTGAGGCGGCGCTGGCAGAGCTGGCGGCCGATTGCGAGACGCGCGGCATTCGCCTGCAGCGCCACGGCGACAAGGTGCAGTTGGTCAGCGCGCCGGAACTGGCAGAACATATTGAGCGTTTTTTGGGCCTGACTTTTACCGGCAAACTTTCTACCCCCGCGCTGGAAACGCTGGCCATGGTGGCCTACCGCCAGCCCATTACCCGCCCCCAAATCGAGGCCATTCGCGGCGTTAACAGCGATGGCGTGCTGCGCACGCTCATTAGCAAAGGGCTGGTTGAAGAGGTGGGCCGGCTGGACAGCGTGGGCCATCCGGCGCTGTTTGGCACTACGTTTGAATTTTTGCGCTACTTTGGCATTAGTTCGCTGGATGAACTGCCGGAACTGGATTTGCCCCAACTGGAATTTCCCAAATCAGACGCCGAAGAGCAGCCGGTAGATGAACTTTTGGCGGATGGTGAATAATCCATGCCCAAATCAAAACGAAAATCCCCGCCCCCTGCAACCGAACGCCTGCAAAAAGTGATGGCCCACGCCGGGGTGGCCTCACGTCGCGCCAGCGAAACGCTGATTCAGGCCGGGCGGGTATCGGTGAACGGGGTGGTGGTGACCGAACTGGGAACCAAAGTAGACCCTGCCCGCGATGAAATCCGGGTAGACGGCAAACCGGTTGTCACCCGACAGAAGCCGGTGTACATCATTCTCAACAAACCTGTCT
>RFJF01000601.1 GCA_003695455.1 Chloroflexota bacterium | reverse complement strand
TGGGCACATCGGTGGGGACGGTGCGCAACCGCGTGGCCCGGTTGGTAGACGACAAAATCGTGCGAATTTCCGGGCGCGTGGACCCGCACAAAGTTGGTTTCCGCGCGCCGGCCAATATTCGGGTCACCATCCAGCCGCCCTCGCTGGTGGAGCAGGCCGCCGCCCAAATCGCCGAGTTCCCGGAGGTCAGCTACGTGGCGCTCATTTCCGGGGAGTTTGATTTGGAAGTTGACGTGCTGTGCCGCGACCAGTCGCACCTGTCCAGCCTGATTACCGGGCGATTGCACCAGGTGCCGGGCGTCACCAAAGTTCACACCGATATGGTGCTGCGGGTGTACAAACTGGCCGACCCGGATTTGAATCTGGTTCATCCGGGCCGCGTGCCAGATGCGGCGAAAGGGTAGCCCGTGTCCAACATTACGCTGATTGCCATTTTTACCTTTGGCCTTGAATCTGTGGTCAAGCGCGAACTGCAAGCCCTCGGTTTCAAAAATCTCAAGGTTTCCAACGGCAAAATTGAATTTGAGGCGACGGTGCAGGATATTCCCGTTGCCAATTTGTGGCTGCGCAGCGCCGACCGGGTGCTGCTCAAACTGGGCGAATTCCGGGCGGTGACGTTTGACGAACTGTTTGAGCAGACCAAATCGCTGCCGTGGGAGGCGTGGATTACCGCCGACGGAAAATTTACCGTCACCGGTAAATCCATCAAATCCACACTGGGCAGCGTGCGGGCCTGCCAATCTATTGTGAAAAAAGCGGTGGTGGAACGGCTCAAATCGGCCTATCACACCGACTGGTTTGCAGAAACCGGGCCGGAATTCACGGTGCAGGTGGCTCTGCGCAACGACGTGGCCCAACTGACCCTCGATACCTCCGGCTCCGGGTTGCACCGGCGCGGCTACCGGCGGCAGGCCGGCGAAGCCCCGCTCAAGGAGACCCTGGCGGCGGCGCTGGTGCAGCTCAGCTTTTGGAACCGGGAACGGCTGCTCATTGACCCGATGTGCGGCTCCGGCACCATTTTGATTGAGGCGGCGCTGCTGGCCCGCAACATCGCGCCGGGGCTAAACCGCGAATTTGCCTCGGAGGGGTGGCCGGCGGTGGGAGAAAAAACGTGGAAGGCGGCCCGGCGCGCGGCCCGCAAGGCTGTTGATTCCACCGGCGAATTGCAGTTGTTTGGCTACGATATTTCGGAAGAGATGATTGTGGCCGCCAAGGCCAACGCCAAAGCCGCCGGGGTGGGCAGCGACATTGTTTTTGAGCAGAAGGACATCAGGGATTTGTGGATTGACCGCCAGTACGGCATTGTCATCACCAACGCGCCGTACGGCATCAAACTGGCCGATTTCAAAGAAATGAACCAGATTTACATCACGGTCAACAAGATGTTCCGCAAAAAGAAGGGCTGGTCGGTGTATTTTCTGACCGCCGACAAAAAATTCCCCGATTATTTCAAACGCAGCCGGCCCAGCCGGGTGCGCAAGTTGTACAACGGCGCCATTGAAGTGAACTACTACCAGTATTTTGGCGAGCGGCCAAAATAATCTCCCGGTTTAAAATAAACTCAACTGCGTGGGTAAATCGGTCTCTTTTTTGGCGGCGCGGTCTGCCGCCAAATCCCGAATCTCCTTCAGCGCCGGCTCGATATCGCCCAAAAAGCGCGAGGGCGGGTTCTGCCGCGTTTCGCCAAACAGCAGCCGGCGGCCGGCGTGCAGCAGCACCAGCCGCTCCTGCGCGCGGGTCATCCCCACATAAAACAGGCGGCGCTCCTCCTCCAGGTCGAACGTTTTGCCGGGCATCCGGTACGGCAGCAAATCCTCTTCACAGCCCACAATGAACACCACGGGGAACTCAAGCCCTTTGGCCGCGTGCAGGGTCATCAGTGTCACCCGGTCGGCGCGGGGATCGTACAGGTCGGTTTCCCGCTGAAGGGCGATGGTCTCCAGAAAATCGCGCAATTTAGCGCCGAAGGGCGCGGCCCGGGCCGCCAGTTGCCGCAGACGCTCGGCCTGCGCCTCGTCCGGGTTGGGGAACAGCCGCCGCGCCGTCTGTTCCACGATATCCGCAACTTGTCCGCTCGTCGAAACTTCGCGTAGCGAGGAGTCAATTTGATCCAGCCGTCGGGCCTGTGCCGGCGAGAATACACCCTCCCGCGCCAGTTGCCGGGCGGCCTCGGTGGCGGTCACCCCTGCCGATTGAGCGCGGGCGGCAATCTGTGCCAGCGCGCCGCCGTCGAACAGTGGTTTGGCGGTGTTCAACAACCGGGCCAGATAAAACAGCGAGTCCGGACTGGCCGCCAGCCACAAATGGGCCAGCACCGTTTTCACGTCGCGGTGCGCCGCCAGCGGGCGGCGGCCGATGGTCTGGTAGGGGATACCGGAGCGGTCAAATGCTTCCATCAACGGTTGGGCCTGCGCGTTGAGCCGGTACAGCACCGCAAAATCGCCAAAGGCGCGACCGGTGGGGCCGTCGTCGTCAACCCGGCCGCTGTCCAGCGAGAAGTAACTGGTGCCGCCCACTCGCCGTTCAATTTCGTGAACCACGGTTTCGGCTTCGGCGGCGTCGGTGGCAGTGCGCAGAACGGCCAGCCGGGCCGGGTCGGAGAGGTTGGACCAGAGACCGCGCGGCGCAGTGTCATCGCCGCCCCGGATGACCTGTTCCGCGGCATCCAGAATATTCCGGGTAGAGCGATAATTTTGGCTGAGACGCACGGATTTTGCGGCGGGAAAATCCTGCTGAAATTGCAAAAAGTAGCGCCGGTCCGCGCCGCGAAAACCGTAAATCGCCTGGTCCGGGTCGCCGATGGCGCACAGGTTGGTGTCCGGCCCGGCCAGCAGTTGCAGCAGCCGCACCTGCGCCCGGTTCACATCCTGATACTCATCCACAGAAATCCAGCCGAATTGCCGCTGAACCTGCGCCCGAATCTCGGCGTGGTTTTCCAGCAACCGCACCGCCCGCAGAATCAAATCGTCAAAATCCAGCACGCCAAATTCGGCCAGCCGCTGTTCGTATCGCTCAAAAATGGGGGCAAATTCCGGGCCGCCGCCCACCTGCGCCTCCAATTCTGCTGACTGCGGGGTGAGCAGGTGATTTTTGGCCGCGGAGATGCGGTCGAGCGCGGCTGAAATTTGCCGGTCGTCCAGTTCCGGCGCGGCCTGTTTCAGCAGACCGGCCCGGTCGTCGTCGGCGCACAGGGCAAAATCGGCGGGCAGGCCGGCGGCCGAGGCGTACTGCCGCAGCAACATGGCCCCAAATGCGTGAAACGTTTTTAGCGTCATCCGTCCGGCCAGTTTGCTGCCCACCAACGCCGCCAGCCGTTCGGCCATTTCCGCGGCGGCTTTGTGGGTGAAGGTGATGGCCAGCAGCGAGTCCGGCGGCACGCCCTGCTCAACAATCAGGTACGCCATGCGATGGGTGAGCGTGCGGGTTTTGCCGGTTCCCGGCCCGGCGGTGATGATTAGCGATGCCCCGGTGCAGGTTGCCGCTGCGCGCTGTTGGGGGTTGAGTCCGTCCAGCAACCCGCCGGTATCCGCAGGCGGCGGCTCTGCGATTGCGGCCGGTCCGGATTTGGCCGGCACTTCGGGCGGGGCGGCTGGCTTGGGG
>RFJF01000049.1 GCA_003695455.1 Chloroflexota bacterium | reverse complement strand
CACATTTAATATGAGCCGTATCATTGGCAAAACTCTCCAGCCTGGCGATGAAATTGTAACAACCTGGCTGGACCACTACGCCAACGTATCCTCCTGGCAGGCGCTGGAAGAAAACGGTGTATTGGTTAAACAGGCCCGCTTTGACCCCGAAACCTTCAAGCTTGACCTGGACCATCTGGCCTCGCTGCTGTCCAGCAAAACCAAACTGGTGGCTGTGGGGCTGGCTTCAAACGCCATTGGAACCATCAACCCCATTGCTAAAATTGCGGCGCTGGCGCACAACGTGGGGGCGCTGCTTTACGTTGACGCGGTTCACTACGCCCCGCACGGCCCCATTGATGTGCAGGCGCTGGGCTGTGACATGCTGGTTTGTTCGGTGTATAAATTTTTTGGCCCGCACGTGGGGCTGCTGTGGGGTAAAAAAGCGGTGCTTGAATCGCTGCCGGTGTATCAGGTTTCGGCGGCGCCCAAAACCGTGCCCCAAAAATTTGAAACCGGCATGCCCAATTACGAGGGGTTGGCCGGCGCAACGGCCGCCATCAACTACCTGGCCTCGGTGGGGCAAGAGTTTGGCAGCCGGTTTGCCGATGAATTGAGCCAATATCAGGACCGTCGCCGGCATTTAAAGCAGGCCATGCACGCCATCAGCCTGTTTGAGCGCAACCTGTTTACCAATTTGATGGAACAGTTGCAGACCATTCCCAAAATCACCATCTTTGGCATTACCGACCCAAAGGAATTTGAACACCGCTGCCCCACTGTGGCCTTTACCGTGAACGGGTATACCCCAATTGAGGTTGCCAAAATTCTGGGCGAGCAAAATATTTTTGTGTGGGACGGTAATTTTTACGCGCAGGGTGTCACCGAGCAACTTGGCCTGGAAGCGGCCGGCGGGTTGGTGCGCGCCGGGCTGGCGCACTACAACACGCAGGAAGACGTCAACCGGTTTATCACCGCGCTCAAGGCTCTGTAAATCCGGCGCAACGTGAGGAGAGTGCATTGATGTACGGAGAGATTGCCCTTTTTAGCGGAAACGGTAATCCCAAACTATCGCAAGAAATCAGTACCGCGCTGGCTGTGCCGTTGTGTCCGGCCGACGTCTTCAAGTTTTCCAATCAGAATATTTTTTGCCGCTTAAAATCCAGCGTTCGCGGCAAAGACGTGTTCATTATCCAGCCCATCGCCATTTCATTTAATGAAAAGGGCGAGATGCTGACAGTGAACGACAACCTGATGGAACTGCTCATCATGATTGACACCGCCAAGCGCGACTCGGCCGGGCGGATTACCGCGGTGGTGCCCTACTACGGTTACGGCCGCACCGATAAAAAAGACCAGCCGCGCGTGCCCATTACCGCCCGGCTGGTGGCCGACTTGATTATTGTGGCCGGCGCAGACCGATTTTTAACGGTAGACCTGCACGCCGGGCAAATTCAGGGTTTTTTCAATATTCAGGTAGATGAATTGACGGCGTTTTATCTGCTCAGCGATTATATGCGGCAAAAGCAGGTTGAAAACGGGGTGGTGGTGGCCGGGGATATTGGCGCCACCAAACGCTCGCGCAACTTTGCGCAGGCGCTGGATATGCCGTTGGCCGTTATTGAAAAACGCCGCCTGCAACGCCCCGATGGCAGCAAAGCCGAGGCGCTCAACATTATTGGTGATGTGGCCGGCAAAAACTGCATTATTTTTGACGATGAAATTGACACCGCCGGCACAATGGTTGAGGCGATGACGTTTCTCAAAGAGGCTGGCGCGCAAGATATTTACGCCAGCGTAACCCACGGCGTGCTCTCCGGCCCGGCCATTGACCGGCTGCAGGCTGCCCCGGTCAAAGAGGTTGTGGTGACCAACAGCGTGGATATTCCGGCGCACAAACAGTTTGACAAACTCAAAGTGTTGTCGGTGGCGCCGCTGCTGGCCGAGGTGATTCGGCGCATCCATTTGGGCATTTCGGTGGGAGAAATGTTCAACGAGTAGCTGTTAAACCAGAGCCGTTGCTGTTTCAACCACGGCGGCTGCATCGCACAGAAAATCCAGCAAAAATTCAAGTTCAACGGCGTCGCGTGCTTCGCCGCGCCGTTCCAAAAATAGGTCCTGCCCGCTCAACGAAAATTCAGTCGCCAAACAATTTGTGGGTGGCAGTTGAAAATGGTATACTGCGCCCTGTACTCAGGAAGCCCGGCTGGTGTTTCAGCGGGGCTTTTCTCTTGAAAATATCTGCCAAAAATTTTGTAAACTGTCTGGACATAAATATGGAACGTTTAATAGAAGAAGATTTTCACTGGTGGTTCGCGAGTCGGACGCGGGCGCTGAACGCCGTGCTGGAGCCGTTGTTGCCCAAAACGCCGGATTTCAGGCTGCTGGACATTGGCTGTGGGGCCGGAAATATGATTCATCACCTCAGCAAGTACGGCCAGGTGAAAGGGCTTGAAATTGACCCGCGCCCGGTAAAGAAGGCGCGT
>RFJF01000600.1 GCA_003695455.1 Chloroflexota bacterium | reverse complement strand
GAGGCAGTTCAATCCAAATGATTGAACTGCCTCCCTTTTGAAGCAAATCATTTTCACCATGACAAGGAGGTAAAAAATGGCTAGCTCAGCGGTACCGGTGCGGAATCGGGGCGGGCAGAAGAAGTGGAGTCTTGAACGGCAGCAGGCGCGGACCGGTTTATTGTTCATCAGCCCCTGGCTCATTGGGTTTCTGGTTTTTTTCCTTTTGCCAATCATCGCCTCGTTTGTTTTTTCGCTGTATGATTTTAACCTTGCCACGCCAGATGAGGCGCAATTTGTGGGGTTTGGCAACTGGAGTCGGGCCTTGTTTGATGACCCCGAAGTACCGGCGGCTTTTCTGGTTACATTTAAGTTTGCGCTGATTTCATTGCCCCTTAGCATGTTGTTCGCCCTGTTTGTGGCCATCCTGCTAAACTCCCCCAATGTCTTTGGTAAAAACGTATATCGAACGTTGTTTTACGCGCCTACCATTATTCCATTTGTGGCCAGCACGCTCATTTGGGCCGGCGTTCTCAATGCGCAAACAGGCTGGATCAATCTGTTTTTAGAGAATGTATTGGGCATTTCGGCGGTTGGGACCGAAGGTATCCGGTGGCTCGACAACCCGCAACTCATTTATTTCAGTTACACGCTGATTGGGCTGTGGGGCGTAGGAAACGCCATGATGATTACGCTGGCCGGGTTGCAAAACGTACCAACCTCCCTGTACGAAGCAGCCGTGATAGACGGAGCCGGCTGGTGGCGGCGTTTATGGAACGTGACCCTGCCCATGCTTTCACCCATCATTTTCTACAATCTGGTTCTGGGCATTATTGGCACACTGCAATATTTTTTGCAGCCCTGGGTGTTAACCGGGGGCAATGGTTACCCCGAAGGTACAACCCGTTTCATTATGATTTATTTTTACAAACAGGCCTTCACCTTTTTTAACATGGGTTACGCCGCAACCCAGGCCTGGCTGATTTTTGGAGTTGGGATAATTTTGGCCGGAATACTCTTTGGTAGCGCCCGCTACTGGGTCTATTACGCAGGAGAATAACAATGACTACCATCACTGAAACACAATCATTGACCGGCAGAGATACTATTAAGGAAACCGGCCGGCTACAGAGACTCATCTCTAAATTTGGGCCTTCGGTGTTGGCCCTGGTGGTTTTGTTGGCCTTCCTTATGCCGCTGGGCTACGGCATCTCAACCTCGCTAAAAACAGACAGCCAGATATCCAAAACCGGGAGTCCGGCAATTATACCATCGTCAGAAAAAACCTTTACATACGAAGGTAAGGAATACGATGTATATCAGGTGCCAACGGAAAACGGAATTCAGGAGTGGGCGCTGGTTAAAAAAGGCCGCGAACAAAGCAGCTTTGTGGACCCGGCCAATCCTGAAGCGGGCCTGATTGAGTGGGAAGGCCGCTGGCGCACGTTGGAGCGCGTCTGGGTACCGGATATCCAGTGGAGTAACTATGTTGATGCCTGGGTAGCCATTGATTTTTTGAAGTTACTGGGCAATACCCTTTTTTATGCCGTACTCAGCACCGTCGGCGCGGTTGCATCGTCTACCCTGGTTGCCTACGGATTTGCCCGCTTTAACTTTCCCTTCAAGAATGTGCTTTTTGGCATTGTGATGGCCACCATCATTTTGCCCGGCGCCGTTACCCTCATTCCCCGCTACGCCTTTTTTAACTACATTGGCTGGGTGGGCACATGGTACCCGTTGATTGTGCCGGTTTACTTTGCCAACGCCTACAATATCTTTTTGCTGCGCCAGTTCTTTTTGGGTATCCCGCGTGACCTGGATGAAGCAGCCACCATTGATGGCGCCGGAGCGTTTCGAACATTCTGGTCAATCATTCTGCCAAACGCCAAGCCTGCTCTCACCGCCGTCATTTTGTTCCACTTCTTTTTTGCCTGGAATGACTTTCTTGAACCGCTCATCTACCTGGCCGGCAATCCGGACAAGTTCCCCATTACCGTCGGTTTAACCGGATTTAACAACCTCTACACCCAACAAACCAACCTGATTATGGCGGTTTCCATCATATCGCTGGCCATTCCGCTGGTTGTTTTCTTTTTTGCCCAGCGCATCTTCCTGGAAGGTATTCAGATTGGCGGCGCCGGTGTTGACAAATAAAATGGCGCTCGTCAGTGAGCCGGCAGAGGCAAACTTGTGATATATGCCAACCTCTGCCCCTTCAAATTCTGACCCACTCACCGCAAGGAGCTCTTTATGACCCAACCGGTTACCGGCGTTATTGAAAATAAAGTTGCCGATTTGTTGAGCCGGATGACCCTGGCTGAAAAAATCGGGCAGATGACCCAGGTTGATGTCCGGGGCATCACCGCCAAAGAGATGGCCCGCCACGGCATCGG
>RFJF01000599.1 GCA_003695455.1 Chloroflexota bacterium | reverse complement strand
GTTACCCCCGTGAGCCAGCCCCAGCAACAGCAACAGCAGGTCAAACAATCGCGCAGCAAACCCCCACACCGGGTCTGTCCAGCGGTCTAAAATTACCTGATAGGTGATGGCGCTCACGCCGCCGGGAATGATAAAGTACATATACATCAAATGCCCCACGGCCATAAACAGCAGCAGCACCCCCGATAACCGCATAAACAGCCAGGCTGTTTGTTCGATGGAAGAAACGGGTTGCCGGTGATTTTCTGTGGATGGCTGCGGCGTCTGACCTTTGAGCATACGCAAAATCCCCTAAAGTGGCGGCAAAAAAGCGTCCATCAACAGCAGCAGGGCGCTGGGAATAAAAAGCGCGGCAAACAGAAACCAGGCTGCGTACACAGATGCGCGCCGGTAACGTTGCAGCGCCGGTACAAAATCCAGCAAAATAATCCGTGTTCCGTTCACTGCGTGAAACAGCACGCCAAAAAAGAGAAACAGGTGCAGTAACCGGCCGGCCGGCCGGTTAAATAGTTGGGCCAGGGTGTTGAACGGCTCCGGCCCCTGGCTCATCAGCGCAATGTGGGCAATGTGCAGCGCCAGAAACAGAAACATTCCTGCGCCGGCAATACGGTGCAGCAGGGTTATGAATTGGGTTTGCGGGGATGGTTGGTTCATAACGGCGAAACAGTTGATTCAGGCAAAACAAAAAATCCTCCCGTAGGGTACTCATCTACGGGAGGATAGCAAATTACCGGGCGGGTGTTGCAAAATTACACGGTAGGTGAAATACCTCTGAACGCGGCACTAATGAGGTCGCGGTTCATACGGGCAATGAAATCAAGGCTGATTTCTTTGGGGCATACGGCTTCGCATTCACCCATGTTGGTGCAACCGCCAAAACCTTCTTTGTCCATTTGGGCAACCATGTTGACCACACGCTGGTAACGTTCGGTTTCGCCCTGGGGCAAAACACCCAGGTGGGTAATTTTGGCCGAAGTGAAGAGCATGGCGCTGCCGTTGGGGCAGGCAGCCACACACGCGCCACAACCAATGCAGGCGGCGGCATCCATCGAGACATCGGCCTTCTTTTTGGGAATGGGCAGGGCGTTGGCATCGGCGGCAGAGCCGGTTGACACCGAGATGTAGCCGCCGGCCTGAATGATGCGGTCAAAGGCGGTACGGTTGACAATCAGGTCTTTCAAAACCGGGAAAGCAGCCGAGCGCCACGGTTCAATCACAATCGTCTCGCCGTCGCTAAAGTTGCGCATGTGCAACTGGCATACCGTGACCTGTTTGATTTTTTCACGGTCCTGCCCGTGAGCTACGCCGTTGATAACCAGGCTGCACATACCGCAAATGCCTTCGCGGCAGTCATGGTCAAAGGCAACGGGTTCATCGCCGTTTTCAATGAGTTGTTCGTTGAGCAGGTCCAGCATTTCCAAAAACGAGGAGTCTTCGCTCACGTTGTCTAACTGGTAATCTACCAGTTGGCCCTGGGCCTGCTGGCTTGGTTGTCGCCATATTTTCAGGTTTAGTTTCATTTTACCATTGCCCCCTACTTGTAGCTCCGTTGTGTTAGCTTAACGTATTCAAATTTAAGCGGCTCTTTGTGTAAGTTGGGTGTGCTGCCATCACCGGTATATTCCCAGGCGGCAACGTAACTAAAGTTTTCATCGTCGCGTTTGGCTTCACCCTCTTCGGTCTGGCTTTCTTCACGGAAGTGACCGCCGCAGCTTTCTGTGCGGTGCAGGGCATCAAGAGCAAGCAGTTCACCCAGTTCCAAAAAGTCGGCCACGCGCCCGGCCATTTCAAGACTCTGGTTTAAATCTGCGGCGCTGCCGGGAACACGAACGTTTTCCCAGAATTCGGCGCGGATTTCCGGGATGCGTTGAAGCGCCTCGCGCAGGCCGGCATCGTTACGCGCCATCCCCACGCCGTTCCACATTACCTTGCCCAGTTCACGGTGGAAGTGGGTAACGGAGTGTTTGCCGTTGATGGACATCAATTTGTCAATTTTTTCCTGCACGGCGGCTTCGGCCTGAGCTACTTCCGGGGCGCTGGCTGCGGAATCTCCGGTGTCTGCACCCACGCGGGCCAAATAGTTGCCCACTGTGTAGGGGGCCACAAAGTAGCCATCGGCCAGGCCCTGCATCAGTGCGCTGGCGCCCAGCCGGTTGGCGCCGTGATCGGAGAAGTTGGCTTCTCCCAGCACAAACAGGCCGGGGATGGAGCTTTGCAGGTTGTAATCTACCCACAGGCCGCCCATGGTGTAGTGAACAGCGGGGTAAATACGCATGGGGACTTCGTAGGGGTCTTCGCCGGTGATGCTGGTGTACATATCAAACAGGTTGCCGTAGCGGTCTTTGATAACCTGTTTGCCCAGCCGGCCAATGGCTTCAGAGAAGTCCAGGTAAACGCCGTTTTGGAGTTCTCCTACGCCGTGTCCGGCGTCAACTACGGCTTTGGCGTTGCGGCTGGCTACGTCTCGCGGGACCAGGTTGCCAAAGCTGGGGTATTTTTCTTCCAGGTAGTAGTAGCGTTCTTCTTCCGGAATTTGGGCGGCGGGCCGTCTGTCTCCAGGCTGGCGCGGCACCCAGATGCGGCCATCGTTGCGCAGAGATTCACTCATCAGCGTAAGTTTGGATTGGTGCTCGCCTGAAGGGGGGATGCAGGTGGGGTGAATTTGCACGTAGCACGGGTTGGCAAAGTAGGCGCCGCGTTTGTAGGCGCGCCAGGCTGCGCTGGCGTTGCACCCTTTGGCGTTGGTTGACAGGAAGTAGGTGTTGCCGTAGCCACCGGTAGCCAACACTACCGCATCGCCCAGATAAGATTTAATCTGGCCGGTAATCATGTTGCGGGTAACAATGCCGCGCGCCCGGCCGTCAATGACAATCAGGTCCAGCATTTCTGTGCGGGGGTAGAGGGTTACGGTTCCGGCGTGGGCCTGCCGTTGCAGAGCCTGGTACGCGCCCAGCAGTAATTGCTGGCCGGTTTGCCCGCGGGCGTAAAACGTACGGGAAACCTGCGCGCCACCAAAGCTGCGGTTATCAAGCATGCCGCCGTATTCACGGGCAAAGGGCACGCCCTGCGCCACACATTGGTCAATGATGTTGTTGCTCACCTGGGCCAGCCGGTAGACGTTGGCTTCACGAGAGCGGTAGTCGCCGCCTTTTACGGTATCGTAAAAGAGGCGAAAAATGCTGTCGCCGTCATTGCGGTAGTTTTTGGCAGCGTTGATGCCACCCTGGGCAGCCACACTGTGCGCGCGCCGGGCGCTGTCCTGGTAAAAGAAGCAGTGGACATTGTAGCCCATTTCGCCCAGGCTGGCGGCGGCAGAGCCGCCCGCCAATCCGGAACCGACCACAATCACCTTGTATTTGCGCCGGTTTGAGGGGTTAACCAGCTTCATATTAAAGCGATGGTCATCCCAGATTTGCTGGATTGGCCCTTCGGGTACGGCAGAGTCCAGGTCGCCTTCGAATACTTTGATGTCGTCAACGTTCATTTATCATATCCTCTCTAGCTGAGTAATCCAAACATAACGCCCAGCGGTACGGTGGCAAAACCCAACGTAATTACCAGCGCCACGGCCCAGGCCAGGCCGTGCAGTGCGCCGTCGTAGGTTTTGTTGTTCAGCCCCAGAGTTTGGAACAGGCTCCAGGTGCCGTGAAACAGGTGAAACGCCAGAAAAACCAACGCAATCAGGTAAATGATGGCCGGTACATAGCCATAAGAACTGAAACCCGCAATCACGTTATGGTACGGGTCTGTGGCAATAAAACTGGGGTGAACGCCGGCTACACCCCATGTAAAGTGCATCAGATGGTAAATGATAAAAAAGAAAATTGCCACACCGCCGTAAATCATGGTGAGTGTGGCATAGTTTGCGCTCAGCTTTTTGTGTTCTGTGTAGCGGGCGGGGCGAGCCTGCCGGTTACGTTGGTTCAGAGTGAGGGCGGCCCACATATGCGCCACAATGGACACAATCACAATAATCCGCAACACCCACAATGCCTGGGCATAGCCTAAAATAGGGGCACCCAACGTGCGTAATCCTTCGGCGTATTCGTTAAAATGCTCTGCGCCGGTGTAAACCTTAAGGTTCCCGAACATGTGGGCGGCCAAAAAACCAATCCACACAACGCCGGAAATTGCCATAATTACTTTTTTCCCAATGGTGGTTTGGGGAAAATGCATGACACCTACCATAAAAACGTTCCTCCTTTGGATTTAGAAAAATGTGACCATCAATAGAAAATAACTCGAGGATTCCAAGTTGGATGTTTGGGATTTTTGGGGATTGCGAAATCCGTTACTATTATAGTCAAAGTGACAGACCACGCAATAATTTGCTAACCGTCACATTGCTGACAGATAAGCGAAACTAATACCTGCCTTGAAAATACAGAATCCAGATTCCAGAGGTCAGAATCCAGGTGGTCAGGCCGGATTGAGCAATAACCACATCAACGGATTGTATAAAAATAAATTTTACTGATGTCAGGCTGGATTTTTGGTGGGGGTAGGAGCGCGAGTGTCTGGCGCGGATAGTGCTGCGGGTGAGATATTTTGGGGGGAGGGCAGGATGCCGGTCAGCAGCAATTGCCGCATATTCTGCCAGCGATACAGCCGCCGGCGTGCGGCAAACCAACACAGGTAGCCCAGCGCCAGTAGTTCCACCACCCACACCTGCGGGTAACGGGTGACAATGTCCCAGTAGACGGCGGCCATGGCCGCTGGTGAATTCATAAATTTAAACGCCCAAAACGTATCCCAGCCGAACAACGGCCACCAGAAGGTTTCGGTGTGATTCCACATGCGGTCGGCAATGAGATGGCTGTTAAAGGCCAGCACGTAAGGCAGCGCCCGCCGCCACACCAGCAGGGCTAATGCCAGCAGTCCGGCATGAATCAGCAGGCTGTGAAACACCAACTGGCTGGTGTGAGACGCAGTAAATACCAGCATCGCCAGCGGTTTGTCAATGATGTCCGGTCCCAGCGCGGCCAGCGCCAGCAACCGGTAATCGAGCCGGGCCAGCCGGGAGTTATTCTGTTGGAGCAGTTCGGCAGTTCCCCACGCAACTGCCACATGTCCGGGAGGCATCATAGCAATGACCAATTACCAATGAC
>RFJF01000598.1 GCA_003695455.1 Chloroflexota bacterium | reverse complement strand
TCGGACAGGTGAACCGGCTGACAACACCCGATGACATACATACCACCTTCTTTTGCCACATGCCGGAGCGTTGCCAGCCAAATGTCGCTGCTGTCCCATGTGGGGGCAACAAAAATCTGCACGCCCCGGTTATACATCGCTTGCCGGGCGAGCGGCATGTAATTTTCCCAGCAGAGCAAGCCGCCCAGCACGCCAATTGGCGTATCGAAGACGGCCAGCGTGCGGCCATCGCCTTGCGCCCACACCGTGCGCTCGCCGGCGGTCGGCATCAACTTGCGATGTTTGCCCAAAATTTCGCCGTCGCGGCCGATATACAGCAGGGTGTTAAAGATACTGGCGCCGCTGGCCTCCCGATTCAGTTCATTCACACCGATGGTGACAAAGACCTGCGCCGCTTTGGCCGCTTCGCACAGACGGCGAGTCGTTTCATCCGGAATTGAGACGGCGTTGGCGGCCAATTCCGCATACAAATCGTTCAGCGTGCGGCCATCTCCGCCCGGCACCACCCACACCCAATCGGGATACGCCGGAATGAATCCTTCGGGGAAAACCACCAGCTTTGCCCCATGTTCGCCCGCCTTGGCGATGATGGCGCAGGCTTTTTCGGTGGTAGCGGCTTTATCCAAAAATACGGGCGTCGTCTGAGCAACCGCCACAGTAAAATTTTGCGCGTTATCCATAATTGTTTTCCTTTTCAACTTCTTTTTCGTCAATGATGTGCGCCCATCGTTTTTGCAGCGATGGGATAGACTCAGGTATATCAAAGCGTATCGGATGGCGTTGCGCTCCCCAATACTGACGAATCGCACCCAGCACGCTAATCTGGTAGCCGAGACTGCGGCACAAACGAATCATCGCCGGTGCAGCAGCCCCGCACAGATAGCAAAATCCACGAGTTTGTATTTCAAACCAGCTATGCCCCAATAATCCGGCAAAAATCCGGTGGCGGTAATCACTGTAGGCCCGGTCAACAATCGCACGTCCACCGTCAACAACCTGTCCGGGCGGTTCTACCCGCAGGTCAAATTCGGCTTCTGTTGGTAACATCTGGTTGGCGGCAGGGAAGACCAGGCGCGTGGTGGCAACCACATGTTGACCATCCCAGCCAAGTAGGTGAACAGCATCAGCATCATACTGATCCAACTCCAGGCCATCACGGAAATCCTCCGGTCTGGCCCACCCCTGCTGGGTGACCACTTCATACCTCAGCCGATAGGCAGCCTCAAGTTCAGTAGATGATTGCGCTACCCGGAAATGGATTGGCGCGGCAAGAGCGATGAACCGTGTGGCAATCGCATCGGCAATGGCCTGCTCTGAAGGCGTCAGACGTTTCTTGATATTCATCATAGATGTACTTCCTTGACCATCTCCCATCACTCAGGCGTTACAGTTAGTTGCTATTGTGATACATAAGCGGCAGAAACACCGACTGGCTACTGGTGGTTGTTGCATTTCCGGCCAGCAATACAAATGAAACAGGAGGATTAGCATTGGTTCGGGTGCCATTGCCAATTGAGGTCAGGCGGTAAAATTGACCCGGCTGTCCAAATTGATAATTCTGCCCATTTAAATTGAAGGTTGAGGCGCTCAGTTGGGTCACTTCATTCACTCCGGAAGCAATCCCCCTGTTGGGAGACTGCACCAGCAAAATGTCATGGTAATGTAGCGAAGTCGTTGCAATCGGGGTTCCATTGGCAAAAGAGGCGGCGTTATCAAAACTGCGGTCCGGCGGTGTGTCAGTATAGTAAAAGGTCATACTTCCGACGGCATCAATCACAAACACCTCGGTAAGAATGGCGCGGGACGTCAACGTAGCGGTAGCTACATAGGTAAAACGAGCCGTATCTTCCGACGGGTTCAGGGCGTTTGAATAAATACCGGTGTTGCTGATACCCTTGACATAGGTCAGGTAGCCAAAACCGGAAAAGTCCAGGTTGTTTTGATCCACCCGGCCAATAAATTCAAACGCGTTTTGGTCAGCCGCGCCGATGCCTACTTGTGGCAATGTAGCCTTTTGTGACGTGGCTTTGGCGTTTTTGAGAGGCCAGCCGGTAATCAGCAGCAGTGTGACTCCTAACAAGACCACCCCCACCAGATTGAGATAACGAATTGTTGATTTGATCGTATGATTTTTAAAGTTTGGCATGTTTGAAAAAACCTCCTCAATGTAGGTAGTGTTTTACGCTTTCACATCGATAAAACTGTCAACACGGTTGCCATTTGTTATTTATTGTCATGTCCTTCGCAAATAACCGGCGACCAGTGATAAATGACTCGTCGTTCTTCTCCTTACCACTTCAGGCAAAAGCTACCTGTCTTTCACAATCAGCGGTAGATGGACCGTGTGCCGGGGACTGTTTCCCGCTGCCGCTGCCCCGCCGAGCCAAAAGCCGCCGTTGAGCGTGTAATCGCCACCGGTGGATTGTCCCGCATCGGGCTGGCCGGTAGTGCCGCTGAGGGCAAAACTGCCGCCCGTGCTGACCCCGCCGCCGCCGTCCACGGTGTGCCATGTCAGGTCGAAGTTTCCGCCGGTTTGGGCCAGGGCAACCGCTGGCAACATCATCACCAGCAGGGCAACCATTCCGAGGTGTAATCGTCGCATGGTCATTTTGAAGCCTCCTTCATTCCTGCGGATTTGCAGATTCATCCGGCAAATCCGGCATCTCGGCGTGAAGGTCTGCGTTGCGCTGGTAGTCAACCCCCATCTCCGGTGGCTGGCCGTACCCGGTGGGGTAAAGATACGTGCCGCGCTCGTCGGCGGGTTTGTCTTCCTCCACCGGAATGGGGTTCTGCACGGCGTAGGGGTCGTGGCGAATGCCCGTTGCCTGCCACGAAACTTTCATCCCCGGCACACCGCCGGCGATTTTGAAGCGGTTGTTCGCAATTTCCTGCGCAATATACAGGTTGGGCATGGCCGCGCCAATGGGGGTGAGCTGGTAGCGGAAATCCCGGTTGAGCGCCTCGAACCAATCCGGCAATTGCACCCAGGCTTCGCCCGCGGCATCGAGCTGCGTCACACCATCGTAGATGTTTTTCATGTCCGGCGATTCGACGAAGGAATGGTTGAGGTATTTGTTCGCCGGGTCAAGGGGATGATCGATTCTGAACGAGCCGGCCAGTTTGCTCAGCGTGCCCAAAACATGCACCTTGCCGACAAAATAACCGGCATAACCCGCCGGGCTGGCGGCAGACCCGAACACGCCGTAGTTCGTGCCGCTGGCGGCGGTGGCTTCACCCAACACGCCATAGCCGTTGACACTGTTGCTTCTGCCGTGTACGCCATACGTGGTGCCACTATCAGCACTGGCAATGCCGTATACACCGTACCCACTGGTACTGGGACTATGGCCAATCACGCCATAGTTTGTGCCAGTTGTAGCGGCAGCAAAGCCAGATACACCAACACCGCTGGTGCTATCACTTCTACCAAGCACACCTTCGGTGTTGCCACTGGCAGCGGTGGCATGGCCAAATACACCATAGCCTCGGGTACTCTTGCTTTGACCATACACCCCATAAGTTAAGCCACTTGCGGCTTCGGCCACACCAGATACACCTGTGCCATTGGTGCTTTTGCTCAGTCCACTGACACCAACATTGAACCCGCTGCCGTTGAGGGCTAAGCCAAACACGCCTTTTCCGTTCGAACCAGTACTCTGGCCTGTCACACCAAAAAGGCTGGCGGTAGTAAAAATACCGGTATCCCCACCCGAAAGGGTCAGCCCCCTGCCGAAAGTGCCGCTCCATTGTTGCCCCCAATGGTCGTGATCGCTGTGAGCCACGGTGCTGGCGCTGCCCGTCCCCGCAAAATCCGCGCTGAGCTGCGTCCCCGTGATAACCAGCCCGTTCCCGGCGGTGTAGGTGGTGTCGTTGTCCACGCCATCGGCGAAACCCGGCGGCACGCCGGTCAATCCGCTCCAGGGGGCGGACAGGCTGAACAGGGCATACGGCGCGGCGGTCAACGCCTGTCGCGGGCTTAGGGTGGTGAATCCGCCGCTGCTCCCGCCGGGGCGCACGCCGATTTCCAGCCAGCGGGCGTTGCCGTCAAACGCGCCGCCGCCAAAATCCAGCGAAACGGTGAATACTCCGCCGGTGACAGGAACGCCATTCTTGGCGATGGCGCTGCCAATTTGTGTCCCATTTGTTTCCGCATCGAACAGACTAAATCTAAAATCGAAATTCCCGTTGGCCGGACTGCCGCCGTCCATTAATTGGCCTTGATAGGTGAAAGCCGAACCAACGGTTGCCAGTGAAGAAAATACTTCGCCTCCCTGGGCCAGAGCAACCGCGAATAAATCCGCTGTGCCGGGTATCAGCAGATACAGCATCAGAAAAACCGTTATTGCCGACAAAATCCGTTTTCGCATCAACATCTCCTTTCGATAGGCGCATAATTTTCAAAGAAACAGATGTGCCATATTTTCTGTGGTATAATCACTAAAGTTGAACCATCATACCAACCCATCTTGAAAAAACCGCGAATTTTCCGCGAATTAATTGCGAAATCGGAGTTTGCATGCCGAAATTTTTGGAAATCAACCTGCTGGGGTCAGTCAGCTTTCGGCGCGACGGCCAGCCCATTCCCGAATTGGACGCACGCAAAACGGCGGCATTGCTGGCGTATCTGGCCGTTACCGGCACGCCCCATTCGCGCCCGGCGCTGGCGGGTTTGCTG
>RFJF01000597.1 GCA_003695455.1 Chloroflexota bacterium | reverse complement strand
GTTCCACATCGTACCCGGTAACCCAGGCCAGCCGCTGAAGGTGGTAGTGCAGGGTACTCATATCGGCCACAAAAACGGCGGTTTGGTTGCCGTCTTCCAAAATGACAACCTGATGCGCCCGCGTGTGTCCCCGGGTAACGGCGGTTCTGACCTGGGGGGTGATGACGGTGTTGCCGCTAATCAGCCTGAGTTGGCCGCTTTGGTGCAGCGGCGCGTAGTTATCTGGCAGGTAAGTGGCGCGGGTACGTTCGTTGGGGGCAATGGCATCGGCCCATTCCAGCCGCTGCACCACGTACTGCGCGTTGGGAAAAGTGGGCACGGGGTTTCCGTTTTCCAGCCGGGTGTTGCCGCCGCAGTGATCGGAGTGCAAATGCGTGTTGATGACAATATCAACGTCTTCCGGCCTCACTCCGTGCCGGGCCAGGTCTTCAACCAGCCCCCCGTTTGGGCGCTGCAACCCCAAAAGCTGCACCAGTTTGGGGCCGAGTTTGTCTCCGTAGCCGGTATCTACCAGAATATTTTTCCCATCAGACCGGATGAGCAGGCAGTTCAGCCCAAACGGAACCCGGTTCAAATTGTCCGGGGGCAGTAGTTTTTCCCACATTATGCGGGGCACCAAACCAAATGCGCCGCCGCCATCGGCCATAAAAATACCATCGCTGAGAATGTGAAACTCTAAATTTTGCAGAAAGGGCACAGGATTCCTCGGTGGGGTGTTTAATTTTGGGCGGCGTAACGGGCTTTGTACTGGTTCATAGCCTGGGTAAACCATTCGACCAGTTTGGCTTTTTCTGTTTCCGGCAGAAATGCGGCCCGGGCGGCATTGACCACCATGTCACACAGGGCGCTGAACGGCACGCCGGCGCCGTTGTTTGCCATCACATATTCGTCGGTGAGGGTGGTGTTTGAAATAGAGGGGTCGTCGGTGTTGATGGTTACCGGGATGCCAATCTGGTGAAAGGCAAACAGCGGGTGCTGCCCCAGTTTGTGAATGGTTCCGGTTTGCAAATTGCTGGTGGGGCAAACTTCCAGCGTAACCTGCCGGCGGTTGACCATATCCATCACGGCAATGTTTTCTCTGATGCGTACGCCGTGCCCAATGCGCTCGGCGCCCAGTTTTTCAATGACGGCGCGGGCGTTTTCGGCCGGGCCGGCTTCGGCGGCGTGGGCGGTGATGTGCAGCCCGTGCAGGCGGGCCTTCTCAAAAGGCTCAACAAACGGGTCCAATTCAGGAAAGTTCACCTCATCGCCGGCCAGGTCAAGCCCCACAATGCCTTCATCTTTTTTTGCAATGGCAATGTCTGCCAGTTGAGGGGCGTAGTGAGGTTCGTGCCGGTTGGTTAGCACAATCAGCCGCACCTGAATGTTGTGTTCGGCCTGGGCGCGGTTGACGGCCAGAATCACCCAGTTGACCACATCTTCAAAACTAAACCCCTGGTTAAGGGCCAGCGCCACGGGGCTAAACCGTAATTCAAGGTAGCGAACATTGTCTTCGGCAGCATCGGCCACGGCCTCGTAGGCTATGCGTTCAACTGCTTCGCGGCTGGAGTAAAAGCGCCGCAGCAGTTTGAATTTAGCCAGAAAGCTCAAAAAATCCGGGGGGTCATCAACCACCTGTACGTAGGGGCGCAATTCTTCCAAACTCATGCTGGGTAGGTCAACCCCGTGTTGGCGGGCAATATCGGCCAGGGTTGAAAGCCGCAGACTACCCTCCAGATGGCGGTGGAGGTCAATTTTGGGCATATTGAATAGCGCGGCTCTTAAGTTGCGCTTGCGTCGGTTGTGCATGGATTTTGTCATAAAACAGCGGTCACGGCAGCAGTTACTTTTTGTTCAGTACCAGCCAGCTCCAGTAACGCCAGGTTACAACCAGACCAATGGTTGCGCCAATTGCCAGCGGCAGATGATGCCCCAGTAACAAAATTGTGTCGGTGAGGAAACTGGAGGGAGAGGTGGTGGCCTGGGCCGCAAAAAATTGGGTGACCAGGGCCATTGCCAGAAAGATTGCAGCTACATAATAGTAGCGATAGATAGGCGGCATTCTTTCTACCGAGCCTAATCGTTCTGATAAGCGAGCCAGAATGTAAAAAAGGTAAATAACGGCCAGCGTACCCACTGCGCCCAAAAATTGCATACTTTTTCCTCAGGAGGATTTACCAATCATCAGGGCCAGTAAGAAATAGCCCGTTACAATCAAAATGGCTCCGGCCAGAAAGCGAAGAAGATCAGCCAAAAAGTCTCCGGTAATGGCCGGCGCCGCCCACATGTATTTTACTGCGGCTGCCACAAATAATCCGGCAGAAACCAAAAACAGGGCGTAGCCGGATTTTCGCCCTGATTTTTGCTGAAAGAATCGGGCAATTAAAAACAAAAAATATAAGAGTAGGCAAATTACAACCCAGGCATAGAGGGTTAGCAGACTGCTGATCAGGGTTATCAATTTCTGTAACTGGGTAGATGGTTAAATTAGCGTTTTACAAAGGCTTCTACAAAGGAGTCTGCCATTCGGCGGGGGTTGCCGCTTAAAATACCTTCCTGACCCTCAAACCTGGATTGGACTTCGATTCCGGTGGCGGTGATGTTGTATTGCCGAATGTCTTTGGCATGGTTGCTGCCCCGCATTTTCAGCACAAACAATGCTTTTTTAATGGCAGATTCTATTTCAACATAGCGCATTACCAGGTAAGAGTCAACAATGAAGCCAATTCCGGAGTCTTCTGTGGCTTCGCCCATGAGTACCGGACTTTCACGGGTGAACAGGCAGGTGAGTTGTTCACGTTTGAGGGCGTTGATAAAATCAAATTCAAGGCTGCGCAGTTGAATGGGGTCTTGCGTGAGGCGCGCAAAATGGGTAATACTGTCAACAACAATGCGCCGTGCGCCCATTGAGTGAATATACTCGCTAATTAGCCCACCGACGCTTTGCACACCTTGCCGGCTCACTTCGGGGCTGGTCATGATTACTTTCAGCAGTCCCTTTTTTTCCAGGTCCACCAGGTCCCAGCCAAAATTAGCGGCATCGTGATAATATTGCTTTGGAAATTCTTCAAACGTAATAATCAGCCCCGGCTCGTTGTGTTGTACAATGCCGTTGTAAATAAATTGCATACCAAGTGTGGTTTTTCCGGTGCCGGGCGCGCCTTCTACCAGGTTGGCTGTTTCCGGCAAAAAGCCGCCGCCCAGCATTTCATCCAAGCCGCTGATACCTGTTTTTACCCGTTCCATTAGCGCATCCCCCTGATAATGTGATAAACCGCTTTGACCCTAAAGTGTCTGTCTTCACAGGCGGTAATAAATTCATCAATCAGCTTGCGCATATCCTCGTTTTGGGTCAGTGAATAAATTGGCGTATCACCTTGCATACGTTTTTCCATAATTCCGCTATTAACTAGGTCTTCTAACTCCGGGGCAACGGCGCTTGCATTTCTGCCCGCGTAATGTGCAATGTTTTCTACAGAGTCGGCTGTGTTGGGGTTTTCGTGAAAAAAGCGCACCAGGTCCCACTTAATAAAAGAGTTGACCCTGGTTTTCACAAAATCAAGTAGCACCGGGTCCATATCATCCATTAAGCGAGCGGTGAAGTCGTCTCCATTCGATGCCAAGTTTCGGTCCCTCCTTTAGGTCGATTGAAAAATCTGCGGCATATCATTTGGGAGAATTGGCTACTTTTCAGAGGCACACTACAAAGAACAGGTTTACAAAGTTTTTGAGACCGTTGGTGTAGAGGCAAAAGTTAACAATTCCATCTTATCATTATTGTCACTAATTTGCAACACGCGTAAATAGTTAAAAAATACCAATAAACACAGCGGATGTTACATAAAACCGACCCGACGTGAACTTCACGTCGGGCGTTGGTTTAGCTGTTTCTGTGGTTTACCGGCGACGCGTTCGGGGCCGCTTTGCTTTCTTTGCAGATTTGGCAGCCTGCGTTTTGCCCGCGCCTACCGGCTCCGGTTGGGCGCCGTTGCCGCCACCCCCTCCCATGCGGTCTGATTTCATGTGGCAGTTTTTGTATTTTTTGCCGCTGCCGCACCAGCAGAGATCATTGCGCCCCGGCGTTTTTTGTACACGTATGGGGGCCGGCGGCTGTTGGGCAGCGCCCGGCGTTTGTGCCTGGCGGGCGGCAGCCTGGGCGCTGGGATGCACAGCCTGTATGTTTTTGGGGCGGGGTGCTTCTTTTTGCTGAATAACGTTGATGTGGTAAATGTTGCGCACCACTTCTGTTTTTATGGCCTCTCTGAGTTGGTTGAACATTTCAAAGGCTTCTTTTTGGTAGGCTACCAACGGGTCCTGCTGGCCCACCGCCCGCAGGCCGATGCCGTCGCGCAGGGCATCGAGCGCGGTCAGGTGGCGCACCCACAGCGTGTCAACCACGCGCAGCATCAGCCGTTTTTCGGCTTCACGCAACGCTTCTGAGCCGACTTCTTTTTCCAGTGTTTCGTAGCTTTGTTCGGCCAAATCCAGCAGTTGTTCTTCAATTTCCTGCGGCGAATAGTTGGCCCATTCTGCCGAGGTGAGGGTAGGCGGTAACGGCATGATGGCCCGCACTTCGCTGTGCAGGGCGGCCAAATCCCACTCTTCCGGGAAGTCTCCGGGGGTAAAGGTGTGCACCAGTCCGCTGATTGAATCGAATATCAGGTTCTGGATACTTTCTTTCATACTGCTGCTGCCCAAAATCCGGCGGCGTTCGGCGTACATAACCTCTCGCTGCTGGTTGATAACATCATCATATTTGAGCAGGTGCTTGCGAATATCAAAGTTGTGGCCTTCAACTTTGGTTTGCGAATTTTCAATGGATTTGCTGACAATGCCGGCTTCAATGGGCACGTCATCTTCTACGCCAAACCGTTCCATCAGGTTGGCTACGTTTTGGCCGCCAAAGCGGCGCATCAGGTCATCTTGCAGAGACACAAAGAAGCGGCTTGAGCCAGGGTCGCCTTGCCGCCCGGCGCGCCCGCGCAACTGGTTGTCAATGCGCCGGGCGTCGTGGCGTTCTGTACCTACCACGTGCAGGCCGCCCAACGCCAAAACCTGCTCCCGGTCTTTGGCGGTGCGCGCCGACCATTTTGCCAGTGTTTCTTCCCATAATTTGGGGTCTATCTGGGTTAAATCTTCGCCTTTGCGGCGCAGTTCATCGCGGGCTAATCCTTCGGCATTGCCGCCCAGCAAAATGTCTACCCCGCGTCCGGCCATGTTGGTGGCAATGGTAACCATGCCGGGCCGCCCGGCCTGGGTAATGATGCTGGCTTCGCGCTCGTGGTTTTTGGCGTTGAGTACCTCATGTTTTACGCCGTTGCGCTCCAGTAATTTAGAGAGGTATTCCGAAGTTTCAATGGCAATGGTGCCAACCAGCACCGGTTGTCCGGCCTGCTGGTGTTCCTTGATTTCTTCAACTACGGCTTTAAATTTGGCCTGCGGATTTTTGTAGACCACATCCGGGTAGTCAATCCGTTTGTAGTAAAATTCGCTGCCATCCGGGCTGCGGTAGGTGGTAACTTTAACGCCGTTTTCTTTGTGTGTTTCTTCAATGAGCGAGCCTTGCATAGCCCGGTATTCTACGTTGGTGGGCAGAACCACCACTTCAAGCTCGTAAATATCGGCAAATTCTTCGGCTTCGGTTTCGGCGGTACCGGTCATACCGGCCAGTTTATCGTACATGCGGAAGAAATTTTGAAAGGTGATGGTGGCCCAGGTAAAACTTTCGTGGCGCACGTGAACGCCTTCTTTGGCTTCAATGGCCTGGTGCAGACCTTCGCTGTAGCGACGGCCGTGCATGAGCCGGCCGGTAAATTCATCAACAATGATGACTTCGCCATTCTGCACCACGTAATCCACATCCAGTTTGAACAGGGCGTGGGCCTTGAGCGCGTTTTCAAGGTAGGGAGTCAGGGCGGCGCTTTCGCCTTCGTACAGGTTTTCAACACCCAGCGCCTGCTCAATTTTTTCAATCCCGCGCTCGGTCAGGTAAACAATGCGCGCTTTTTCATCCACCACGTAATCGCCGTCCGGCTCACGCTCTTCATCTTCCACGCTGGCATCGCTGCTGCGTTTGAGCGGCCGCACCAGTTGGGCAAATTTCTGGTACAATTCGCTGCTTTCTTCGGCCTGGCCGGAAATGATGAGCGGGGTTCGCGCTTCGTCAATGAGGATGTTGTCAACCTCGTCAATGATGGCGTAGTGGCGCTCGCGCTGGGTTACGCGGCTCAGGTCTGTGACCATGTTGTCGCGCAGGTAGTCAAAGCCAAATTCATTGTTGGTGCCGTAGGTGATATCGCAGGCGTAGGCTTGCTGGCGGGTAATGGGTTGCAGTTTTTCAAAGCGATCATCGTCGCTGTGGTAATCCGGGTTGTACAAAAACGAGGCTTTGTCTACCCCGCCGCCGCCTGCGTTCTGAATAACGCTGACCGACAACCCCAAAAAATGGTACACCGGCCCCATCCACTGGCAGTCGCGCTTGGCCAGGTAATCGTTCACGGTAATCACGTGCACGCCGCGCCCCATAAGCGCGTTGAGCGCTACCGGCGTGGTAGCCACCAGCGTTTTGCCCTCGCCGGTGCGCATTTCTACCACCCGGCCTTCGTGCAAAATTGCGCCGCCCACCATCTGCACATCGTAGTGGCGCAGGCCAATGGTGCGGCGGCTGGCCTCTCGGACGGCGGCAAATACGCGGGGTTTTATCTGGTTAAGCAGGTCGTCTTCCAGCCGGAGGCGGCGTTTTTCAACCTGCTCAAGTTTAATTTGTAACTGCTGGCGGTCTTTGCCGGTGGCATCGTTGACCTGCTGTTGCAGGCTTTCCATTTCTTCCCGGATTTCGGCAGTTTGCCGGTGCATATCTTCCTTGAATTGGGCCATCATTTGCCGGATGTCGGCATCGCTCATGGCCTGCATTTCAGATTCAAGCGCGCTGATTTCATCAACCAGCGGCGAAAGTTTTTTGATTTCCTTGAGGTTCGGATCGCCAAAGACGGCTTTGAGTACGCTCTTGAACATTGAATTACTTGCTCCATCCTGTTCCGTAAATTAAACGTGCATCTGGGAATTGTACCACAATCACCAGTGCTACCCAAGAAGAAGGGCGCAAAGTGCATCAAACGGTGATTTATTTGAACGTTTTGGCGGGTTGGCGGTAGGTTTTTTCCAGCCGGGGCACCAGCGAATCCCAGCCGTAGTTGGCGGCGGCAAATGTGTACCCGGCCTGCCCCAACTGATGCCGGCGGGCGGGGTTGTTCAGCAGATGCAGAACCTTTTTGGCAAATGTTGTCGGCTCATCGGCCAGCAATAGTTCCTGCCCGTCTGCTACCGGAAAACCCTCGGCGCCCACCTGGGTTGAGACTATCGCCTTGCGCATTGCCATCGCTTCCATCAATTTGAGCCGCGTGCCGCCGCCCACCCGCAACGGGGCCACGTAAACCCGCGCCCCGGCAATGTAGGGGCGCACATCATCCACAAAGCCGGTGATGGTGATGTTGGGGTTGGCGCGCAGCACATCCAGCCGGGGGTGCGGGCGCTGGCCCACCACGGCAAAGGTGGCGCCGGGCCGTTTTTGCTGAATAATTGGCAGGACTCGCTGCCCAAACCAGAGTACGGCGTCAATGTTGGGCCGGAAGTCCATTTTGCCGGTAAACACCAGATCGTGCGGAATGGTTGGGCCGTTGTACCGCCCGTAGGTAGCCAGGTCAACGCCGTTGGGGATAACCGTGATTTCTGCGTGGGGATGCACATCGCGCAGGGCGGCCTCGTCCGGGGCCGACATGGCAATGGTGTGGTCTACCCGGCGCAGCAGGTTGGCTTCGTAGCGGCGCAGGCGACGCCACTGCACCCAACTGTACACGGCCTGCGGCCAGCGGCGCGGGGTTTTGGCGTCGGTGGTGCAGGCCCGCATTTGCAGAATCCATTCGGCGTTGTGGGCATCGTAAATAATGCGCGGGCGCGGCCGGGCGGCCAGAATGACGGGCAGGTAGGGGGCCATCTCGATGCCTTCAATTTGTACCACGTCAAACGGTTCGGTTTGTAAAAGGCGCGCCAGCCGCCGCGCAAACTTTGCCGACCAGAGCCGCCAGCTCATATCGGGGCGGCGGGTGAACAGCATTTGGCGCAGGCGCAGGGCGTTGGTGCGTTGCGGAACGGGCAGGGCGTCAACCCGGCGGCACAGTTCCGGCAGGGGGCCGGGGTCGGCGGGGTTTTGGTCCGGCTCCAAAAACGTGAGCACACTCACCGAATGGCGGCGGGCCAGTTGTTTGACCAGGTTGAAGTTACGCAGGGTGGTTCCCTGGTGCGGAGGGTACGGACGTTGCGGTGTCAGCAGTAAAATACGCATAGTCAATGGCGAATAACGAATGACGAATAACGAATGGCGAATTGGTCATTGATCATTCGTTATTCGTCATTGCAATTAATTGTTACGCAGCTTGTGGTATACTTCCAGGGTTTTTTGGGCGGCTTTTTCCCACGAGAACATGGCGGCCCGTTTGAGGCCCTTGTTGACCAAATCCTGGCGGAGGTCGTCTTCGGTGAGGACGCGCATCATGGCCACGGTCAGCCCTTCGATGTCGTGCGGGTCAATGAGCAGGGTGGCGTCGCCCACAATTTCCGGCAGGGCGGCGGTGTTAGAGACAATGGCCGGGGTGCCGCAGTTGAGCGCCTCAAGCGGGGTCAGGCCAAAGCCTTCGTAAAACGAGGGATGCACCAGCAGTTGGGCGGCGTTGTACAAATGCACCAGGTCTGCCGAAGGCACGCGCCCCAAAAAAGCCACGTGGTCTTCCAGGTTGAGCCGGTTGACGGTTTCGTACACCTCTTCCCACAGCCAGCCGTTGGCCCCGGCCAGCACCAGCAGTTCATCCCGTTTGTAGTTATCACGCAGCCGCCGGAAGGCTTGCAGCAGCCCCGGCAGATTTTTGCGCGGCTCAATGGTGCTCACAAACAGAATGAAATCCTTGTCAATACCGTATTTGTCTTTAACGTGATGTTTGGCTTCGTCCGTGGGCAGGGGGCGGTAGATGGGGTTGGCCGCCTCGTGAATGACGGTGATTTTCTTTTCCGGCACGCCCAGCATTTTGATGCTGTCCTGTTTGGTGGCCTCAGACACGGCAATAATGTGGTCGGTGCGACGCCAGGCCTGGTCAATCTGGCCGTAGTAGCGGGCGCTTTCTTTGGTTAAAAAGTGGGGGTAGAGCAGAAACGCCAGGTCATGAATGGTGATGACCGAGCGGTAGTTGCGCCGGAAGGGAGGGATAAAATCCGGACTGTGGAGCAAATCCAGCTTGAGCCGCGAGACCTCAAAGCTCAGCGCCGGCTGTTCAAAGCGGTTGTGGCTGGGCGTCCAGAGCGACTTGCGGCGGAAGCCGTTGTTGCCGCGAATAATGGCGGTTTTGTCTTTGCGGCTTTGCAGCAGAACAAATTCATCATCTTTGCTTTTTAAGGCTGCCAGCGCCCGTGCAAGCTGAACAATATATTCGCCAATGCCCGCGCGATTGTAATAAACCAGCCGGGCATCAATGCCAATGCGCATACTGTGGTACCACCTGTTTCAATAAAAAGCCCCCTGCTTCGCGGCAGAGGGACTCCGTTGACCCGATTTTAGAGACCTACTATACCATTGAACGGGGCGGAGGTCAAAAAAATAACCGGCGTTGGTTTGGTTTGCCGCCGGCCAATCGGGCCGATGCCCGCCGCCGCAAGCCGTGCAGCGTGGCGGTGCGGGCAAACCCGTTGTTATTTTGCCGCCTCGTATCGTTAGCGAATATCGAGTACGTGTACCACCGCACCCACCAAATTATCGCGGACGCTGAAATATTCCCGGTAATTGGAATCGTTGACGAAAAACCGCCGCCCCGGTGAACTGACCTCAAGTTGCCGGAACAACTCAGTGCCGCCGCTGCTGAACCCCAAATACACGGTGGTTTGGGCCGGCAGGGTAAATTCGATGGCCTCGCCGCGCTCCTCAAAGGCAACCGGCTCCTCCAGCGAGGCCCGCACGCTGCCCGAAATCTCCGCAATTAGCGGGCCTGCCTTCAAATCAACTGTATCCAGAAACAGCGGGGTCATGCGCACGGTTTTTGCCTCATCCGTGTGGTTGCTCAGGTAGTACTCGTTGAGTACCTCGCCGCAACCCGCCAGCAGCGGCGCAACCAGCAGCACCGTCCAAATTACCCATCGAAATTGTGTGTTCATTGCTTTCCCGTAATTTCTCAGCAGGTGTGTCATTCTGAAGCCGTAGGCTGAAGAATCTCCATGCGGAGTAACTTTGCTGCGCTTTAGAGGCGTTTTACGGAGAGTCTTCGCCTGTTCCGTGCGCAGCATGACACGTGCTGAACAGATACGCTTATGTTTAATAAAATCCTGATAATCCTGTGAATCCTGTCTGTTCCACGGTTTAATGTTGTCTTACC
>RFJF01000596.1 GCA_003695455.1 Chloroflexota bacterium | reverse complement strand
TTGCGGGCAGACCGCACCGCCGACGGCGACGACCCGGCAGACATCGAGCGGGATGTGGCCCGCAGTTTTGCCCGGCTCACCGGCGCGCCGGTGCTGGTGGTGGTGTGCGCCAGCATGGCCGACATGGACCGCTACCCCGACCCGTCGCGCAGCAAAAATGAGTGGCTCATGGCGGCGCAAAGTACGGCTATGGCTGTGCAGAATTTACTGCTGCTGGCCCACGCCGAAGGATTGGGCGCGTGCTGGGTGTGCGCGCCGCTGTTTGTGCCGCAACTGGTGTGCCGCACGCTGGCTCTGCCGGAAGATTGGGAGCCGCAGGGGTTGGTCACGTTGGGGTATCCGGCGCAGGAAAAAGAAAAAACCCGCGCGCCGTTAGACACGCGGGTTAAATTTTTGCCGTAGTTCAGTTGCCTTAGTGATGCCCCTCCAGACAGGCCACGCCCTCCGGCCCCACCACCGCATCGTGCACCACCCCGGCCGATAAATCGAGCCGGTCGCCGGCGTGCAGGGTTACTTTGCGGGCCAACTCCGGCAGGCCAAACGTAATTGACCCCTGCACCACGTAAATAACTTTGTGGTAGGGGTGGGTGTGCGCGCTGTACACATCGCCGGGGCCGTTGGCCCACAGGTAGGGGCGCAGCCCCTCCTCATCCATCAACCGGCGAATGTACGCCTGGGTGGGTTCGTCCTCAAACGGCCACGGTTGAACATGCACGCCTGATTGTTTCATGATTTTCTCTTCCTCTGAAAATAGGCGATTCAGCGAATGTGCGAATGGCGAATGGCGAATGGCGAATGGCGAATGTGCTACCCTGCTACTTTGAATTCTGTACTCTGGATTCTGTACGCTGGATTCTGAATTGTGCGGGCGGCGCGAGCTTCGGCATCGGCTTCGTACCGGTTCATCAGCGCGATGAATTCTTCCGGGCGGGTGCAGGTGACAAGCTGCTGTTTAACCTGCGCCATGTGGCTGAGGCCGCGCACATATTTGACCACGTGCTTGCGAAACATCACCAGCCCGCGTTCCGGGCCGTAAAAATCAAGCATCAATTCCAGGTGGCGGTAAATCAGTTGCGCCTTTTCGGCCAACGTGACCTGCTGAATGTCTTTGCGCCGGAAAATCCACGGGTTGCCGATGGCTGCCCGCGCCACCATTACCGCGTCACAGCCGGTGTGCTGTTTCATACGGTCAATATCGGCGGCAACTTTCACATCGCCGTTGCCAATCACGGGGATGTTCGCGGCTTGCTTGATTTCGGCGATGGCGTCCCAGTTGGCCTGCCCCTTGTAGCCCTGCCCTTTGGTGCGGCCGTGAACAGCCACCAGCGCCGCCCCGTTCTCCTCCATGGCCCGCACCACCTCCAGATAATTGAGCGAGTCTGAATCCCACCCCAGCCGGATTTTGCCGGTGACCGGCACAGACAGTTCGCGGCTGAGCCGCCGAAAAATCCGGCCAATTTTGGCCGGGTCGCGCAGCAGGGCCGCGCCGGCCCCCCGCCCCGACACTTTTCGCACCGAACAGCCCATGTTCAAATCAATGATGTCCGGGCCAAGCGCCTCGATTTTTTTGGCGGCCTGGGCCAGTTTTTCCTCGTCGTTGCCAAAAATCTGAAACACCATCGGGCTTTCAGAAGGGTCAAATTCCAGCATTTCGCGGGTGCGGTGGTTGCCGTACAAAATGCCTTCCGCCGACACAAACTCGGTGTAGCTCATGGCCGAGCCGTATTCGCGGCAGATGAGCCGGTAGGGTTTGTCAGAAAATCCGGCCATTGGCGAGAGGATGACATCCCCGTATACGGGGATGTTGCGCACCCAAAAGGTGGGGGTATTTTTTTGCGGGCGGGTATCCGGCAGGTTTATCATACCCGACATTTTATGGGGAGAAGGGGGCTGTGTCAACACCCAAAATCACAGCGCGGCGTTCAGCCGCCTTTTTCACCGCCGGTGATGCGCCACACCAGGTACATTCGCTGGAAGGCGGTGAAGTTGGTGAAAATAGCCAGCACCCACAGGGCAATGGTAACCTGATTGAACAGCAGGCCGATGACCAGCACAAAAATCCGTTCAAAGCGGGTGAACCAGCCATCTTTCAGCGCCACGCCAATGCCTTCGGCGCGGGCGCGGGCGTAGCTGACCATCAGCGAGCCGACAACCGTGGCGTAAATCAGAATCAACTCCAGATTTTGACCCTGCGACAAAAAGTGAATGAACAACCCCAAAAAAATGACCGCTTCGGCAAAGCGGTCCAGCGTGGAGTCCAGAAACGCGCCAAAGCGAGAGGTGCGGCCCATCATCCGGGCCAGCGTGCCGTCAATGGCGTCAAAAATGGCAAACCCGGTAATCAAAATGCCGCCCAGCAGAAAGTAGCCCCAGGCCAGCACAAACGCCACACCCACCATCAGCAAAAAACCGATGACGGTAATCACGTTGGGAGAAATGTTGGTGGCGCTGATGAGCCGGGCCAGTGGTTCAAGAAATTTGCGGCTGTATTTGCGTACGTATTCACTAAACATCGTGAGTCAACCTCCGTAGCGCGCGCTGCGGCGCGGGCAGGGCGCGCTGTTCCAAATTCGCGGGCGCGGGCAGGCCGGTTTGAGCCGGCTGCGCCGTTTTTGCCACCCGATGATACACCGCAAGCACATTCTCCGCAACACTGTCCCAACTGTAACGGCGGGCGGTGTGCTGCCCGGCCTGCCCCATTTGCCGCCGCAGGCGCGGCCGGTTGAGCAAATATTCCACGGCGCGGGCCAGCGCGTCCGGCTGCCCCGGCGGCGCCAGCAAACCTTCACGCCCCGGCGTGACC
>RFJF01000595.1 GCA_003695455.1 Chloroflexota bacterium | reverse complement strand
TTTTCTACCTCATTGGCTCGCGCGGCGTTACCGACTGGGTAGGCGGCGGCCTGTCAGAAATTTTCCGGGCGCTGGGAGCCGGCAGCCGTTTTGAAAGCATTGAACGCGGCGTGATTGACCTGCGAGACCTGGTGTACTACCTGTCGCTGGCGGTAATGTTCCTCAGCTTCAACGTGATTTCGCTCGATAGCAAACGCTGGAGCGCCGGCGGGCACACCCGCACCTACCGCCGCAATATGCTGCTGGCCGGCGCGCTGATTGCCGCCAACCTGATTGTGCTCAACGTGTGGCTGTTCAACGTAACCGCCGCCCGCGCCGACATCACCCAACAACGCGAGTACAGCCTCTCGCCGGTTACCAAAGACCTGCTGGCCAATTTGCAGGAGCCGCTGCTGATTCGCGGCTATTTCAGCCAGAAAACCCACCCGCTGCTGGCTCCGCTGGTTCCCCAAATCCGCGATATGCTGGAAGAGTACCGTATTGCCTCTAACGGCAATGTTCAGATTGAAATTGTAGACCCCGTGCAGGAGCCGGATTTGGAGCGTGAAGCCAACCAGACTTACGGCATCCAGCCCACCCCCCTGCAAGCCGCCGACCGCTACGGCGCGTCGGTGGTGAACGCCTATTTTGACCTGCTGGTGCGCTACGGCGACCAGTACCAGACCCTCAACTTCCGCGATTTGATTGACGTTCAGACCCAGCGCAACGGCCAGCCGGAAGTGCGCCTGCGCAATTTTGAGTACGATTTAACCCGCGCCATCAAAAAGAGCGTGTACGGTTTTCAGAGTATTGACAACGTACTGGCCGGGCTGGAAAAACCGGCCAACCTGACCCTCTACTACACCCCGGATGCCCTGCCCGGCCCGCTGGCCGAAGCCGCCGATACCATCCAGAAAGTTGCCGGCGACATTCAAGCCAAATCCGGCGGTAAATTCATTTTCAACGCCGTCAACGTTGACGACCCCAACAGCGGCATCAGCCGCAAAACCCTGCAAGAGCAGTACGGCCTGCGGCCCATTCCGGTGGCGCTCTTTTCTGACCAAACCTACTACCTGCACATGATTCTGGATACCGGCAACGGCCAGCCGGCCCTGCTCTTCCCTTCCGGAGATTTGACCGAGGCCGACATCCGCACCACCATTGAATCGGCGCTCAAACGGACCTCCACCGGCTTTTTGAAAACGGTGGGCGTCTGGACGCCGCAAGACACCCCCACCCCCAACGCCTTTGGGCAAATGTCGCCCGGCTTCAAACGGTACGATACCGCCATCAACCAGCTCCGGAACGATTACAACGTGCGCCCGGTTGATTTGAGCAACGGGCAGGTTCCCGCCGGCATTGATGTGCTGCTGGTCATCGCTCCGCAGGGAATGACCGAAAAACAGCAGTACGCCGTGGACCAGTTCCTGATGCGCGGTGGCTCGGTGATTGTGGCCGCCGGCAACTACGTGCTCAACCCGGACCAGTTCACCGGCGATTTGGGCATTCAGCCGGTAGACGGCGGCCTGCGTGACCTGCTGGCCGGCTACGGCATCAATGTTGAACAATCGCTGGTGATGGACCCGCAAAATGAACCCTTCCCGGTGCAGATTGCCCGCAACCTGGGCGGTATGCAGGTCCGGGAAGTGCAGGCGCTCAACTACCCCTTCTTTGTGGATGTGCGCCCCGACGGAATGGCCAAAGATAACCCCATTCTGGCAAACCTGCCGGCCGTTACGCTCAACTGGGTATCGCCGGTGCAGGTGGATGAGCAAAAGAACGCCGAGCGTGATGTGACGGTGCTGCTCAAATCCAGCCCGGCATCGTGGCTGCGCACCGATACCAACATTCAGCCCGATATGCAAACCTACCCGGAACTGGGCTTCCCGGTTGAAGGCACACAGCAGAGTTACCCGCTGGCCGTGGCCGTGCAGGGCGTGTTTGAAAGCGCCTTCAAAGGCAAAGCCTCGCCGCTGGTTGAAACCACCGAACCGGGAACCGAAGGGCCATCACCCGATGCCGCCAACCCCCAAAATCTGGGCACCATCGAGCAATCGCCGGATAGCGCCCGGCTGGTGGTCATTGGCAGCGCAGAATTTCTCAACGATATCGTGTTCGATCTCTCCTCCCGGCTCACCGGCGACCGCTACCTGAACACTCTGCAATTTGCGCAGAACACGGTTGACTGGTCGGTGGAAGACCTGGATTTGCTGACTATTCGCTCGCGCGGCACCTCGGCCCGCCTGCTCAACCCGCTCACCCCGCAGCAGCAATCTTTCTGGGAAATTACCAACTACGCGCTGGCCCTGCTGGCGCTGCTGGTGCTGGCCGTTGTGTGGCGGGTGCGGCAGAAAAATGAAAAACCGATGGAACTGCATCCCCCCAGAAAACAAGCCGCCGGCGGCAGTCAAAACACAGCTGCCCACGCAGCCCGGTAGATTTGGAGGTAAATAATGTCAAGATTCAACCAGATTCTGGTCTCAATTCTGATTATTCAGGTTGCCGTTGCCGTTGCGGTATTCTGGCCGCAATCGGCGGCGCAGGCCAACACCGGCCCCCTGCTGGCCGACTTTTCACCCACCGGCGTCACCCAAATCAGCGTGCAGGAAGCCGGCAAATCGCCGGTGGTGCTGGCTAAAAAAGGCGATGGCTGGGTGCTGCCCAACGCCGATGACTACCCGGCCAACGGAACCAAAATTGAAGAAATGCTGGGCAAACTGGCCGCCGTAAAAACCAACCGGCTGGTTACCAAAACCGATGCCAGCCACGCCCGGCTCAAAGTGGCCGATGACGATTTTAACCGCCTGCTGACCCTGACCAAAGATGACGGCAGCACGCAAAAAGTATTTATCGGCAGCAGCGCCGGGGCCGGCGCCACACACGTGCGGCTGGATGGTGAATCGCAGGTGTTTCTAACCGACCAAATCACCAGTTATGATGTCGCCGGCCAGCCGGGACTGTGGATTGACACCCAGTATTACACAGTTCCGCAAACGGCAACCGTGGCTGTTTCGCTGGAAAACGCCAACGGAACCTTTGAATTTGAAAAAGACGGCGATACCTGGAAACTGCGTGATTTGGCCGAATCCGAAACGCAGGACGACACTGCCGTGCGCGGGCTGGTTAACCAGGCCATGACCGTGCGCATGACCGAACCGCTGGGCAAAAGCGACCAGCCCGATTACGGGCTGGCAGAACCGGCGGCTACCGTCACCCTGACAATGGCCGACGGCAGCACCCAAACGCTGCTGGTTGGCCCGCCGGCAGAAGACGGCAGCGGCGCGGCGGCCAAATATTCAGAATCGCCGTACTACGTGCGGGTGTCGGATTTTGTGGGCAAAAATTTTGTTGAAAAAACCCGCAACGATTTTCTGAAACAGGAAGAAGATACGCAAAAATAGAAGTTTGTGGAGTTTGTGGAGTTCACTCGTCGTTCCCCGGCTCCCAACTCCTGATCCCTGAATCTTGATGGAGGTGCAATCATGAAATCGCAAACACGTTTGTTGGTTATTGGCGGCACGCTGATTGCGGTGCTGCTGCTCACCACGGCCATGCTGGGCGGAATGTTGCTGGCTCCGCACATTAACCCCACCGCCCGCGCCGCTAACAACGGCCCGGATGCAGCCGCCGCGCTTGAACAATCGCTCATCGAGCTGTACCAGAACAATTTGCCGTCGGTGGTCAAAATTCGGGTGACGCAAAAGGCCGATTTTCCGGGTAACGGCGCGCTCAAACAGTTCAGATTTTTTGGGCCGTTTGATTTTGGCCTGCCGGACCAATCACCGCAGCCGCAAATGCCAGACAACCGGTACGTCCACGGGCAGGGTTCCGGTTTTGTGTGGGATAAACAGG
>RFJF01000594.1 GCA_003695455.1 Chloroflexota bacterium | reverse complement strand
GGAGTGTATTACGGGGCTATGTATGGCGGCTCAACCACGTCGATTTTGCTGAATGTACCTGGCGAGGCCTCGTCGGTATTAACGTGTTTGGATGGGTATGCGATGGCCCGCGCCGGCCGGGCCGGTGCAGCTTTGGGAATTGCCGCCATCGGCTCATTCATTGCCGGGACGTTCTCTGTTGTAATGCTGAATCTAATTGCTGAACCCCTGGCCAATTTTGCCGTTAGCTTTGGCCCGCCAGAGTACTTTGCGTTAACGTTTCTGGGGCTAACGCTGGTCACCAGCTTAACCGGCAAGTCGCTGGTTAAAGGGATTATGAGCGCGGTTTTTGGGTTGCTCATTGCTACAATTGGCATCGATGTTATCTCAGGCGCTGGCCGGTTTACCTTTGGCCAGATTGAATTGATGGACGGCATTGGCCTGATTGGCCTGATAGTTGGGTTGTTTGCAATCTCCGAGGTTTTGGAGAACATTGAGGATCCCCTTAAACAGGTCTTTATAACCACCAAGATGCGTTTTAGAGACATGTTCCCCACCCGCGATGAATGGCGGCGGGTTCTGCCGGTTATTGGCCGCAGTTCCATTATTGGCTTTTTTGTCGGCGTGCTACCGGGCGCAGGGGCTACAATTTCGTCTTTTATTGCTTATGCTACCGAAAAACGGCTGAGCAAACACCCGGAATTGTATGGCACAGGCATTATAGAAGGCGTTGCCGCCCCTGAAACGGCCAACAATGGCTCTACCGGCGGGGCCATGGTTACTTTGCTAACCCTGGGAATTCCCGGCGGCGGTTCTACCGCAGTGATGCTGGGCGCGCTTTTGCTGCATGGGTTGCGCCCCGGCCCGCTATTGTTCCATAACCAGCCGGATTTTGTGTGGGGATTTATCGCCAGTATGTATATTGGCAATATTATGCTGATTATTTTGAATATGCCCCTTATACAGATGTGGGTGGCTTTATTGCGGGTTCCGTACAATATCCTTATGCCCGGTATTGTAAGCCTTTCTGCCATTGGTGTTTTAGCCACCGATAATTCAATCACCGACGTCTGGATTATGGTAGGGGCGGGTATCCTGGGCTACCTGATGAGGAAGGTGGGCTTTCCCCTGGCGCCATTGGTATTGGGGTATATTCTTGGCCCAATGGTCGAAAACTCGCTGCGGCAATCGCTGGTTATATCTCATGGTGATTTATTGGTATTTTTCACCCGTCCAATTTCAACTGTGCTGATTACATTAGGCTTATTATCCTTGTTTACACCCATCATTCGCGGGGTGTGGAAAAAAGCCGGTTCGCCGGAGGCTGAATATTAAAATAATGAACAAAGAAAATTCTCTTCACGATTTGGTGCGGTTTAGCCGCTTACTTTACGACCGGCATCTGGTGCATGCCGAAGGCGGAAATACCAGCATCCGCATTGGCAATGAAATCTGGATTACCCAAACCGGAACGGTGCTGGGCCGTCTCACAGAAAATGATTTAACCCGGCTATCGCTCAACGGCGAGCTCCTTTCCGGCGGCAAGCCTTCTAAAGAATGGCCTATGCACCTGGCCTTTTACCACGCCCGTCCCCAGGCCGGCGCGGTAATTCACATTCATCCTACTTATTCAATTGCCTACTCCACTCTGCTGGATGAACCTTCTCTGGATGCCGTTCCGGCCTATACCTCTGCCCTTTATCGCCGGGCCGGACGGGTCCCGATGATTGATTACTACCCGGTGGGGTCGCCGGAGCTACACCAGGCTGTTAGCGCTTTGGCTCCCTATTTTTACGCCATTCTGATGAAACAGCATGGTATTACCGTGGCGGCCCCCGACCTTGCCACAGCAATAGGTATCATCGAAGAAATTGAGCAGTGCTGCCATATTGCTTTGCTAACCAACGGCAAGGGAATACCGATTACCCCCGCAGAAAAAGACGCTATCGATAAACGCCAGGGACGAACATGGCCGGAAACACTGCCCTAAAATTAACATTCTACGGAGACGACATCACCGGCTCTACCGACGCGATGGAAGCCCTGGTTTTGGCAGGAGTCCCCACGGTTTTGTTTTTAGAGCCGCCCGGCCGGGAACAGGTTTTTGAAAAATTCCCCGGCGTTCAGGCTGTTGGCCTGGCCGGGATGAGCCGCACTATGACCCCGGCTGAAATGGACACAGCCCTTCCAGAGGCTTTTGCCAGCCTTAAGGCCCTGGGCGCGCCCATTACTCACTACAAAGTTTGCTCTACCTTTGATTCTTCGCCCCAAATTGGAAGCATTGGACGGGCGCTGGAAATTGGAAAGAAAATTTTTAAGGCCCATTTTGTACCCGTTGTTGTGGGCGCGCCCAAACTCAGGCGCTATGTGGTTTTTGGCAATCACTTTGCCACGCTTCAGGGTATTACTTACCGTTTGGACCGCCATCCGGTGATGCGCGCTCACCCCATTACCCCAATGGACGAAAGCGACCTGCGGCTGCACCTGGCAAAGCAAACGGATTTAAAAATTGGCCTGGTTGATGTTCTCCATCTGGCCCGGTCCAACCAGGCCGTTGACCAACTGGTGGGGCAAATGGCTGCTGAGGGTGTCCAAATTGTCGTTTTTGACACCCTGGACGAATCTCATCTGATGAAGGTGGGTAGATTCCTGCATCACCAGGGACAGCAAAGCCAAAGTTTTGTCGTCGGCTCATCGGGGGTGGAATTTGCCCTGGCAAAATACTGGAAATCTAAAGACCAGATTCAGCCCCCCGGAAAATTTGCCTCCCCCGGCCCGGTAG
>RFJF01000593.1 GCA_003695455.1 Chloroflexota bacterium | reverse complement strand
TGTCACGCGTTCCGGCGGCAGACTCCGGTCTGCTACCCGAGCCAGTAAAATCTCGGTGGCCCGGAATCCAACATCGCGCAGGGGCGGGTGAATGGTGGTCAGTGGTGGGTGCGAAGTCAGCCCGGCTCGCCAGTTGTCAAAACCGGCAATGGCCACATCATCGGGAACACGCAAGCCACGGTCGGTAGCGGCGCGCAAACATTCCATAGCTACGGTATCGTGAATGGCGAACACGGCGGTAGGCGGGTTGGGGAGGTCCAGCAAGGTATTCATTGCCCGGTAGTCATCGCCCGGCTCCGGCGATGAGGGCACAATCAGATTTTCATCAATGGGGATACCGGCTTCGGTGAGTGCCTGCCGGTAGCTAGCCAGCCGCTCGCGGCTGGTGATGCCCAGCACATCGCGGGTGGTAAAGGCAATACGCCGGTGGCCCAGTTCAATCAGGTGGCGGGTAACGGCCAGCGCGCCGGCGGCGTGGTCCGGCGTTACGTAGGATACGGTTGGGTCTTCAACCCGGCGGCCCACCACCACAAACGGAATGTCTTCTTTTTTCAACAAAGCGATGGTGGTTTGTTCCATGTGCGCCCGACCCAGCAACAGCAAGCCGTCCACTTCGCGGGCGCGACAAATCTGGGTCACTTGCCTGATTTGGTCTTGCAACAGCGGGTACAGAATCAAATTAGAGCCTTGCTGTTCGGCGGCGGTTACTGCACCGGTGATGAGCCGCGAAATGTAGTCGCTCATGAGAGAAACGGGGAAACTGAAGGAGAAGCCGATTTTATCGGTGCGCCGGCGGCGCAAACTGCGAGCCGCGGCGCTGGGGTGGTAATCCAGTTCTCGCGCCGCGGTCAAAACACGTTCTCTGGTTTCCTGGGCAACATCGGCATAATCATTCAACGCTTTGGAAACCGTAGAGACAGAGAGGTTTAATTTTTGGGCAATATCATCAATGGTGACCGACACTGGTCAATACTCCGAAATCGTTTTCGGTACCGGTGCCCCATCATACTCCGAAATCGTTTTCGTGTCAAATCCACACCTGAAATTTGATGATCTGCCCGTGACGTTTGTCATACAAAATCACGACATTCGTCACTTGCGCGATTCAAGCAACAGGATTAAACTGTTGTATACGTATTCATTGCATACGTATACAACGAGTCAAGCCCAATGAGCAATTCAGACCGACCAATTTCACAGCACGATGTTGCCCGGCTGGCCGGCGTTTCGCAGGCAGCGGTGTCGCGCACGTTCACAGACGGAGCCAGCGTTTCGCCCGAAACCCGCCGCCAGGTGCTTGAAGCCGCCGAAGCGCTGGGCTATCGCCCCAACGCCATCGCCCGCAGTTTGATCAAACACTCAACCAAAATCATTGGCATTGTGCTGGTCCGTTTTGGCAATCCGTTTTACTGGTACGTGTTCCGCGAATTTACCCGCCGATTACAGGAACGCGGGTACTGGACGTTGCTGCTGAACGCCGCGCAGGACCAGCAGGTTGAAGAAACATTGCCAATGGCGCTGCAATATCAGGTTGACGGCGTGATTGTCACCTCGGCCACGCTGTCATCAAAAATGGCAGACGAAGCAGCGCGGGCCGGCACTCCGGTGGTACTGTTCAACCGGTACGAACTGGACACCACCGCCAATGCCGTTTGCTGCGACAACGTGGGTGGCGGCCGGCTGGTGGCCGACGCCCTGCTCGATGCCGGTCACGTGTGGCCGGCCTACATTGCCGGCGAAGAAGGAAGCTCGACCAACCGGGACCGGGAGCGCGGCTTCACCGAGCGGTTGGCGGAACGCGGGCACACGCTGGCGCTGCGCGAAGCGGCGCTGGAGTACACCTACCCGGCCGGCTACGCTGCCGCCAATCGCCTGTTGCGGAGCGAAAACCGGCCCGATGCTATCTTTTGTGCCAGCGATTTGATTGCGATGGGCGCGCTGGATTGTGCCCGTGATTTGGGCATAAATGTGCCGGAGCAGTTATCCATTGTTGGGTATGATGACATCGAAATGGCCGGTTGGCCGCCCTACTCACTGACCACCGTGCGCCAGCCGGCGGACCGGCTGGTTGAAACCAGCATCGAAGTGCTGTTGAACGCCATCGAGAATCCCGGCCAGGAACCGGTTATCGAATGGATTCCCGTTGACCTGGTGCGGCGGAATTCTGCCCGGCTGTAATTTTTCACAGACGTGCAACAGTTTCTGCGGCGCGGCAACGATGGATGAAAACGGGCTGCAAGTCGCAGGTGGCAAAAAGAGATAGGGAGCAGGGGTGATGGGGAGGCAAGGTGCAGAGGGCTATTTGCCATTCACCATTCGCTGCCTACCGCCTACCGTATTTTCAAGGAGAGAGCCAACCCAATGTCCAATGAGCAAATTCTTGTGAGTCCCAGCGCGTTAACCGCGTTTGTCACCGAACTTTTTGCCCGCAGCGGAATGAATGATGCCGATGCCGCCTTCAGCGCACAGGCGCTGGTGCAAACCAACCTGTGGGGCATCGATTCACACGGCGTGCTGCGCCTGCCCATTTACACCCAACGGTTGCGAAGTGGAGCCATCAACCCGGCACCGCAGGTGCGCCAGGTAGGCGGCTCGCTGGCATTTGAGTTGTGGCACGGCGATGACGGGATGGGCTTTGTAGTAGGCCGCGACGCCATGCGGCGAGCCATCGAACTGGCGCGGCAGTACAACGTGAGTGCGGTGGGGGTGGTTCACAGCAACCATTTTGGGGCCACCGGTCTGTACGCCCGCATGGCCGCCGAGCAGGGCATGATTGGCATTGTGATGGCTAACGTCATCCCCAATGTTGTGGCGCCGGGCGGCAACAAACCCATCACCGGCAACAATCCCATCGCCCTGGCTGTGCCCACCTTTGGCGAGTTCCCCTTTGTGCTGGATATTTCGCTCTCCAACGTGGCTGGCGGCAAACTGCTGCTGGCCAGCAAAAAAGGCGAAAAAATCCCGCTGGACTGGGCTACCGACCGCGACGGCCGCCCCACCGATGACCCGGATGAAGGGTTCAAGGGATTTTTGCTGCCGGTGGGCGGTCACAAAGGGTTGGGGCTGTCTTACGCCGTGGATATTTTGTGCGGGGTCATCACCGGCGGCGTGTTCCAGCACCAGATGAAAAGTATGTACAGGCAGCCCGATGAACCCAGCCTGACCGGTCATTTTATGATTGTCATCAATCCGGAGGCCATTATCAGCCGGGAAGATATGGCCGCCCGCATGGCCGAATTTCAGGCCACCATCAAAGCTTCGCCCATGTGGGATGAAACGCAGGAGATGCTGCTTCCCGGTGAGCTGGAGTATCGCACGGCGCAAAAACGGGCCGCCAACGGCATCCCCCTGCCGGCCGACCTGTACCGGGAGTTGCTGGCACTGGGGAGCGAACTGGGCATGGAAACAATGCTGGCGGAATTGTAACTGTGTTAAAAACGCAAAACGTAAAACGTAATCAGCGGCAACCAGAAAAAATTACGTTTTGCGTTTCACGTTTTAAAAATAACCCAACTATTTGCCATAACGGCAACACAAAGAAAGGATTAAAAAATGTCTGAGCAAAAAGCACTCTGGTGGCAAAATTTACCTGCCGAAGAAATTGTTCGTCACGCCAAAGAGGTGTGTGACATCGCCATTCTGCCGATTGGGGCCATTGAGCAGCATGGCCCCCACTGCCCCTGCGGCGACGATGATTTCAACGCCATCGGCATGGCCGAGTTGATTTCTAAAAAAACCGGCGTCATGCTGCTGCCCTGCCCCATGTACGGTTCGCACCCCTACCACCACTGGAAAATGCCGGGCAACATTCCACTAACCTACGAAACCCACATCGGCCTGATTATGGATATTGTGCGCGGCGCACAGGTGGCGGGTTACAATAAGTTCATCATTCTGTCGGCGCACGGGCAGGTTTCCTCCACCATTGTGGCCGTGCATAAACTGGGCATTGAAGGCATCTTTGCCCTGTCGCTGCACTGGTACGACTTTTTACGCGACAATCAGGATGTGCTGGATGATTATATGTGGCACGCCGACGAGGCCGAAACCTCGGTGGCGCTCTACTTGTTCCCGGAACTGGTGGATATGAGCAAGGCCGGCAAAGGCGGCGGCGAACCGCTGGTTGACCGTAAGTTCATCATTGCGCCGGGGCAGCGCCCGCGGCCGGGGATGATGTATCACTTTGAGGGCACCTTTGCCCGCCCCGAATACAAGGAACTGGAAAACGGCATCATCGGCGACGCCACCAAAGCCACCCGCGAAAAAGGCGAGAAAATTGTGACGGGCGTGGTTGATCACGTGGCCGAACTGATTGAAGACATCCGCAGCCGGTACGCCGTCGGCGAAAAACCGCCGGTGGGCTAACAGTTTTTGAGGAGCGAACTATGAAACTGAAAGACAAAATCGCCATTGTAACCGGCGCAACCAAAGGCATTGGCGTTGCCATTGCCCAGGAATACGTCAAAGAAGGGGCCAAAGTTGTCTGCACTGGCCGCACCGTAGAACTGGGACAAAAAGTGGTAGACGACATCCGGGCGACGGGCGGCGACGCCATTTTTGTGCGCTGTGATGTCAGCAAAAAAGCCGACGTGGACCACGTGGTGGCCGAAACCGTCAAAACGTACGGCACGGTAGACATTGTGGTCAACAACGCCGGAGTCAACCACAGCGCCGATTTCTTTGAAATCACTGAAGAGGATTGGGATTGGGTGATGAGCGTTGACCTGAAAGGCACCTTCTTGATGAGCCAGGCCGCTGCGCGGGTGATGGTTGAGCAGGACAAACCGGGAGTCATCGTCAACATCGGCTCGGTGATGGCAATTCTGGCGCTCGGCGACCAGATTCCCTACTGCGCGGCCAAAGGCGCGGTCAACCAGTTGACCAAAGCCATGGGGCTGTCGCTCATCGGCCGGGGCATCCGGGTCAATTGCGTCTCGCCCGGCCCGGTGCTGACCGAACTGATGGAGCGCGTGGTACACAATGAAGAAAAACACAAACAATTGATGGACCGCCTGCCCATTGGCTACATTGCCAGTTGCGAAGAAATTGCCCGCGTTTGCGTTTTTATGGCCAGCGATGACTCCAGCTACTTTGTGGGCCAATCCATCTACCCGGACGGCGGACGCAGCATTCAGGCATTTCCCAGCCGGCTGGAAAAAAGAAGTTGAGGTGAAACGCCATGAATCAACCCAAAATCGGATTGATTACCTTTGGCGACCACCGCGCGCACGAGTGGGAGCATTACTTTAAAGCCCACACCGAACCGCGCCACCGGCAGGCCGTTGAATACTTTGGCAGCCTGCCGGTGGCGCTGCACGCCGCCGAATCCGTGGCCCGCACCAAAGCGGACATTGACGGACAGGTGGATGCGCTCAAAGCGGCGGGCGTCGAGGCGCTGGTGGCGCACACACCCTGCTGGACATCGCCCAACCTGGTCGTGCGCGGCATCCAGCGGATGAATTTGCCCACGGTACTCATCGGCAACAAACACCCCAGCACGCACAGCACGGTGGGCTTTTTGGGGGCCGCCGGCACGCTGGCGCAAATTGGCTACCCTCATTTGCGCGTACGGCAGGATTTTGACGCCGCCAACGGGGCCATCGCCGAGAGGGTGCTGCCCTATTTCCGGGCGGCATCGGCCACGGCCCGGTTGCGCGGCAAAGTGTACGGGCTGTTTGGCGGGCGCTCGCTGGGCATCGACACCGGCACGTTTGACCCGATGCAGTGGAAACAACTTTTCGGCGTGGACACCGAGCACATTGACCAGTTGGAAATTGTGCGCCGCGCCGAACTGGTGCCGCCGGAGGACGCGGCGCAGATGGTCAACTGGCTCACCCAACATGCGGGCGCGGTCAAATATAACGACAAACTGACCCCGGAAAAACTGAATTTTCAGGCGCGCTGCTACTTGGCCACCAAAGAAATCATCAGCGAATTGGGGCTGGATTTTGTGGGCATCAAATGCATGCCCGATATGACCAACCACTACGTGCCGCAATGCCTCTCGGCGGCGCTGCTGCCCGGCCCGTTTGACGCCGGCGGCAGCAAAGAGCCGGTGATGATGGCCTGCGAAGCCGACGGCGACGCGGCCCTGACAATGGAGATTCTCAAGTCGGTGTCCGGCGGAAAACCGGCCCTGTTTATGGATGTTAGCTACATTGACGAGGCGCGGCAAACCTTCTATTTTCCCAATTGCGGCGCGTTCTGCGCCTGGTACGCCGCCCGCTCAGACAACCCCGCCGACAACCTGCAAAAGGTGGAACTCCGCCCGGCCAACCGGCCCGCCGGCGGGGCCATCACCTACTTCACCACCGCCCCAGGCCCGCTGACACTGGCCCGCCTCTACCGCAAAAATGGCGAGTATTTTATGGCCATCATCGCCGGGAAAACGGTTGATATTTCCCCCGAAGAGTACGACGCATTTGTGCAGGCCCGCGGCAGCCACCAACTGCCCACCGCCTTCATCAAAATGGATGTTGACCTGGAAAAATTTATCGGGGAATTTGGCTCAAACCACATTCTGGGTGTAGCCGGCACCTACCTGACCGAGCTGGAACACGTGTGCCGTATGTTAAACATTACGCCGGTTGATATGAAGTGATGTGGCACGCCGCTTTGCCGGCATCGATAGTTTGTTGAAATGACTGCGAGAAAAGAAAGAGGAAAAAATGACCCCACGAGAGCGATTTGAAGCAATCATCAATCACCGCGAGGCCGACCGTGTACCCGTTGATTTGGGACGGCACGTGGGTTCGCTGCACCGGCAGGCGTACAGCAGCCTGAAAGCGTACCTGAAGGATGCATCGCTCAAAAATGAAAACGCCATTTTGGACAGAATGGTGCAAAACGTGTTTCCGGACGAAAAGTTACTGCAAAAGTTTGATGTTGATTTTCGCTGGCTGGTGCCCAACTGGGTGGGCGTAGAGGACATTGGCCCGGACACCTACCGCGATATGTGGGGCATTCACTGGCAATATATGCTCACCGCCTACAGCGTTTCACATTCGCCGCTGCAAAACGCCACCCTGGCCGATCTGGACACCTACGATTGGCCCGACCCCTACAACCCGGACATGTTCACGGGGCTGGGCGAGCAGGCCAAACACTGGTACAACAACACCGGTTACGTGGTAGTGGCCGACAGCATCAAAGGTGGAATTCTGACCAAGGCGCTCCAGATTCGCGGCTACGAGCAAATGTTTGCCGATTTGGCCAACGATTTGACCTTTGCCGAAGCGCTGCTTGACAAGCTGCTGTGGCTCTACAAAGAGATGTGGACACAGTATCTCAAGGTGGTAGGCCCGTACACGCAAATGGTTTACTTTACCGATGACATCGGGGCGCAGAACGCCATGATGATTTCGCCCGATACTTTCCGCACGCTCATCAAACCCCGCCTGGCAGAATTGATTGACCACATCAAAGGGCAGGCCGACGTGAAATTTATGTACCACACCGACGGCACGGTGGCCCCGGTCATCAACGACATCATTGAAATGGGCGTGGATGTGCTCAACCCCATCCAAACCTCGGCCACCGGCATGGAGACCGCCTGGCTCAAGGCCGAATTTGGCGACCGGCTCTGTTTTCACGGGGCGATTGACGTGCAGCAAATGCTCCCCTTCTCAACGCCGGAAGAGGTGCGCTACGATGTAGCCAAACGCATCCACGATCTGGCTCCCGGCGGCGGCTACATCCTGTCGCCCTGCCACGACATCGGCGCCGATGTGCCGCCCGAAAATATTGTGGCTATGTTCGACGCGGCGCGGGAATTCGGCAAATACCCGCTCGATTTGAGCCACGTACTGCGCGAAGAAGACCTCAACCCAATTATCACCGGTGTCAGTTACGGCGCGCAGGATGTCGAGAAAAATACCATTCGCCAGCACGCCGAAGACGAGGATTTGGA
>RFJF01000592.1 GCA_003695455.1 Chloroflexota bacterium | reverse complement strand
TGATACCGGTATTGGTATTCCAAAAACCGAATATGAACGGATTTTTGACCAGTTCTATCAGGTTGAGCCGCCGCTCACACGCAAATATCAGGGAATGGGTATTGGCCTGTCAATTGCCAAAGGGATGGTTCAGGTTCACAAAGGCCGGATTTGGGTTGAAAGCGTGGTTGGTAAAGGCAGCAAATTTGTGGTTGTTTTACCTTCGGCGCCGGATATCGAAAAGTCGTAACCAAACCCCTCCTGGAGCGCATCCTTATGCCCGATATTGTGGTGATAGGCGACATAAATGTAGATGTTATTTTTACCATCCCCGCCTACCCGCTTCCGGGTAACGAGGCCCTGGCCTCATCGGTACAACTACACGGCGGCGGTTCGGCTGTAAATACCGCCATTGCCCTGGCCAATATGGATATGAACGTTGGTTTTATTGGCCGGGTTGGCAAAGACCCGCTGGCTAACCAGGTGTTGGATGACCTGAAAAACGCCGGTGTTGATTGCAGCCAGGTTCAGGTTGACCCCTCGGTGAATACGGGAATGATTTTCATTGCCGTAACCGAGGACGGCGAACGCACCATGTTTGGCGCCCGAGGCGCCAACTCGTTTACTCAGACCGCCGAGATTGACCCCGGCTATTTTAACAGTTGCCGCTGGATTCACCTGTCAAGCTACTCATTTTTAGCCCACCACCAGTACGAAACCGTACTCGCCGCCCTGGACATTGCCGAAAATTCGCTCTACACCCGCGTCAGTATGGATATTGGTACCGAACCGGCGGTTCGGGCCAAATCAAGAATTCTGGAACTTTTGCCCCGAATTGACGTAATTTTACCCAACGAAACCGAAGTTATTTTGATGGGGCAGGGGCAATCGTTGCATGAGAGCCTGGACAATCTGCTCAAACAGACCAGTTCAACCGCCATAGTCACAAAACGGGGCAGCAAGGGCAGCCTGCTGGCCGTAGGTGATAAACGCATTGAATTTCCGGCATTTGATGTGCAGACCAAAGATACCACCGGTGCCGGTGACAATTTTAACGCCGGTGTTGTGTTGGGCCGGCTGGTGGGGCTAAGCTGGGAGGCATCAACGGCGCTGGGCAATGCACTGGGAGGCCTGGCCACTACCCGCACCGGGGCCGCTGCGGCATTTCTCAACAGAAATGATGTGGCTCGCCTGATTGACCAACATCTCTTTGCCCAGGAGTGGGCGCCAATGCGCATTGCGCTTGAAGAACTCACCGCGTATTTTGAAGGCGTCTTGTAAGTTTATTGTCAAACCTCACCGGCTGTGATAAAATGCACAGGGTTTGGCGTCAGGCGTAGCCGGTGCTTGAGTCTGCAAACCCTCACAACCTCTCAAAAACAGAACTTACGCAGTTGCCCCGTAGCAGCCACCGGGCCTTGTGCCCGCTTTTTTTGCCCACAAGGGGTAAAACTACGCCAACTGCGTAACTCATAAAAAATTCAAAGTTACAAGGAGATAGTAACAAATAATGCGAACCCCAATTATTGCTGGTAACTGGAAAATGCACAAAACTGTTGCCGAGGCGGTTGAACTGGCAACCGGCGTACGCAATGCTGTAACCGATGTTGTTGGCGTTGATGTGGTACTTTGTCCACCATTTACGGCGCTGGCAGCGTTAAAAGACGTTTTGGCCGGCAGCAATGTGGGCCTGGGCGCGCAGAACATGCACTTTGCCGAGCAGGGCGCGTTTACCGGCGAGGTGTCTCCGCTGATGCTCAAGGAATTGTGCCAGTATGTAATTCTGGGCCACTCCGAGCGTCGCCAGTTTTTTTGTGAAACAGATGAAGGCGTCAATAAAAAAATTAAAGTGGCGCTGGAACACGGTCTGCGCCCCATTGTCTGCGTGGGCGAAAACCTGGCCCAAAACGAAGCCGGTGAAACCACCGCGTTTGTGGGCGGTCAGGTAAAAGCCGCCTTTGATGGCCTTTCGGCGGAGGAGGCTGCGGTGGTCATTGTGGCCTACGAACCGATTTGGGCCATTGGCACCGGCAAAACTGCCGACCCGGCCACCGCCAACACCATTATTGCCCAGAGTATTCGGGGCACGCTGGCAGAAATGTACGGCGACGATGTGGCCCAGAAAGTTCGGGTGCAGTACGGCGGCAGCGTAAAACCGGGCAACGTTGATGCGTTTATGGCCCAGCCCGATATTGACGGTGCGCTGGTGGGCGGCGCCAGCCTGTCGGTAGAAAACTTTCTGCCGCTTGTAAAAGCTGGTCAGTAAATCATACAAAATCTGTCCGGGTGCAGCGGCAGGCAACCGGCCTGTTTCTGCACCCGGCATTCCAACGATTGAATGTCAATCTGGTCTGTTTTTTTCTGGTTAATTGTTACATTTTTACTGCTCTACCCCCTGAATCGCTGGATTAACACCCATGTGCAGGGGGTTGCTTTTTTGTTGACCGGCAGCCCACGCGTGGCGGTGTGGGTTTTTTGGGTCTTTTTTTTACCGGGAACCCTGTTGCACGAGTTAAGCCACTGGGTAACGGCCAAATTACTGCACGTGAAAACGCGCGGCTTTTCTGTGTGGCCCAAACAAAAACGCAGCGGCGAGCTGCAAATGGGGGCGGTTCAGGTTGAAGTGTCGGACCCGTTCAGGCACGCAATCATTGGGGTGGCGCCGCTGATATTTGGCAGCGTGGCTGTGCTGCTCATTGGGTACGGCTGGCTGGGGCTGGAGCGGGTTGGCGCGGCCCTGCTGGACGGATATCTTGATGAAATTTGGCGGGAGTTGGTTAGCCTGCTGGCCGTGCCGGATGTGTGGTTGTGGTTTTACCTAATTTTTGCCATTTCAAACGCTATGCTGCCCAGCGCCTCGGACCGCGAGGCGTGGCGAACCGTGGTCATCTATTTGGCGCTGGCGCTGCTGTTGGCGCTGGGGCTGGGGGTGAACCCGCGTATACCCGCGGCGCTGCAAGACGTGGGGCTGACCATCATCACCTATTTGCTGGTGGCGTTCACCATTACCATTGTGGTTGACCTGATTGTGATTGTGTTGCTGTTTTTGCTTGAAACCGTTGCCGGCCTGTTGTTGGGGCGGCGGGTCAATTATGGCCGTTAGCCCGGCGTCACGGTTTTTCTGCTTTTACGGCGTGCCCGCCAAATAATTTTCTCTGTTGCGGTTCAGCCATCCAGCCGAACCATTTCATCCATCAGCTGATTCAGCGCCGCGGCTGGGTCGGTGCAGATGCCGCAGTGTACCGGAGATACCTGCACCGATGTGCTGCGCGGCGTGACCAGCCAGTGGAACCGTTCCGCCTGACTCAGCCGGCCGATGGGGTGGTTCGGGGTGCCGGCGCAGATTTGCGGAATCAGGCTGAGGTGGGCAGACACCTGCGCCGGGTTAAGGCGCGGAGCCAGCGCCCGCAGGCGGGCCGGGTCAACCTCAATGCAAGCATCCAGAAAGCGGCGGGTGCGGCAGAACAAAATAACCCCCACATTGATAAATTCCTCGCGTTCCACATGCGGCACTACCCGCACAATGGCGTAATCAAACGAGCTGCTGGCGGGCATGGATGGCTTCCTCAACAAAAATTGATGATGCTGCTAACCGGCCAAGCAGATAGTCTGCGTAGGCCTGCCGGTGGTCGGCGTTGCCGGCAAAGGTTGTTTCGCCGTTGAGCCATTCATCGGGAATGGCGCGGACAATCTGGCCGATGATGTCTGCCGTTAGCCGGGGCCGCAGTTCGGCATCGGCTTGCGGCAGCCCGGCGGCAAACTCAAGCAGGCTGTGATTTTTAATCAGGCTGAACGGGCTGCGGCTGCGGACCATATAATCATCCCAACTGTGATGAAAATAGAGCGCCGCACCGTGGTCAATGAGCCACAACCTGTCCTGCCAGATGAGCATGTTCACGTTACGCGGGGTGCGGTCCACATTGGTGATGTAGGCATCAAACCAGACAATTTGCGAGGCCAGTGCTGAAGGGGGGGGCGGTTTGAGCAGGCTGTTGAATTCAAAGGCGTTGGGCAGGTAGCGCAGCCCCAGGTTAAGCCGCCCGGCGCTGGCTTGCAGCAAATCCCGAATTTCCGGGTTTGGCTCAGAGCGGCCAAGCATGGGGTCAAGCTGCATCAGAACCAGTTGCGGAATGCGCAGCCCCAGCGCGCGGCCAATTTCGCCGGCTACCAGTTCGGCAATGAGCGCCTTTGGCCCCTGCCCGGCGCCCACAAATTTCATCACGTAAAGTTGGTTGTCGTCGGCTTCAACAATGGCCGGCAGCGAGCCGCCTTCGCGCAGGGGGGTGACGTATCGGGTGGCGGTAACGGTTTTGAGCATGATTTTTCCTTGATTTGGCATGCTCTGTATGTTAGCCGCAGACCCACTGTCTGTCAATTGGATTGGGGGTTAAATATTTTTGCAGGGTGGGTGAATCAGGCGATGCTCAAATGACCCACATGCTGGAGCAGGATTTTCATTTCCTGTTGCAATCTGGCAAAGGCGGCCGGGGCATCTGCCAGATT